>NZ_FQVU01000004.1:300000-440844 GCF_900129455.1 Jatrophihabitans endophyticus | reverse complement strand
ACCTCCTGCGGGTGAATGCCAGACACATCCACTCCGCCAGGAGGTCCTCCCACGTTCAAGCAGGCACGCCGTCAACAACGTCTTGGGTCACGACACCTAGTCGCCGGGCAGGCTCGGCACTCCCCGCGTGCGCAGCTCGATGTGCGCTCCCGCCCGCTCGTCGCCGGAGCGGTCACCGCGGTGGTAGCGGACCCGGAACCCCTCAACGGTGGTGACGCCCTCCCGGCGGGGCGTCATCGCCAGCATGATCGCGCTCCGCGCGTCGATCTCGGTACGACCCGGCACGAGCGCGGTCACGGTTCGGCACTCGGCCCGCACGTCGGCGGAATATCCCGCGCCCAGCGTCGAGAACTCGCCGCGCGGTTCGCACACCACGATCCGTAGTGTCGATCGCGCCGAGTCGAACGCGGTCACCGGCTCGACCGCGTCGAGCACGATGGGTTCGTCGACCTCGTCGAGCCCTAGCTCGGTGTTGAAGAAGATCGTCCTGCCGGGCAGGAACCGGTTCACCCCGGTACCTCCGCCGCCGCCGTCGCCGAACACGTGCAGGTCGTCGTCGCGCAGTGCGACGACGAGCGTGACCACGACCGCCGTCACCGCCAGCACGGCCGCGGCGCCGACGTACCACCACCGCCGGGTGCGCCGCGCCGGGCGGCCACCGGTCGCCGGAGCGGGATCGTCGAGTGCCGTCGTCATGTCATTCCCTCCCGCCCGGCCTCGCTCGGCCCACGGCCGGCGCGACCACGCGGCCGGAATCGTAACGCGGGCGTCGCGTCACGTGCCGGAGCAGAGCTCGCTGCCCGACCAGCGGGCACCGCCCACGTCACCCCTGCGGCGGCGAGTCGGGCGACCGGCCCGGTCCGGGTGCGGCGACGGTCACGACTGCTCCTTCGCCGTTCGTTCCGCGAGCTGTTTGACGCGGGCGAGCTGACGCTCCCAGCCGCGGGCGATGGCCTCGAGGTCGTGCGCGACCTCGTTCAGCCGCGCGCCGAGGGCACGGTGGACGACCTCGCGACCGCGGGGCTCGGACTCCGCGAGCCCCGCGGCGGCCAGGACATCGAGGTGTTTGACGATGGCCTGCCGGCTCACCGGGAGCTCTCGGGCCAGGGCGGACGCGGAGGCCGGCTCCCGTCCGAGGCGGGTGAGGATGGCCCAGCGGGTGTCGTCGCTCAATGCCGCGAAGACCACGGCGGATGACCCGGCGGCGACGGTCACGGGGCCGTCACGAAGTCACGCGCGGCCGCGAGCTCGGTGTCCCAGCCGCGGTCGTTGTCCGCCCGGTCGGCCAACCACTGCTCGCGGGGCTTGTGCAGCAACGAGAATCCGCTCTCCACGACACTCAGCCGGACCCCGCCGCCGGGACGGTCCTCGATACGGAACTCGACCAGCGTCGCGCGGTCCACGCCGTCGTCGGGCAGGCGGTGATGCCAGCGATGGGCCACGTAGGACGGCGGCGTCGACTCGATCGTCTCGAACCGGAACTCGCCGTGCTCGGGATGGGTGACGACCCACACGTCACCGTCCCGTCGCAGGTCCGCTTCGGCGTCCACCTCGCCGTTGTTGATCCACCAGCCCGGCCGGCTGACGAGCGCGAAGACCGTCGAGGCGGGCGCGTCGATGTCGATGCTCTTCTCGATGCGATCGAGCGGGTCGAGTCCGGAGGTGGTCGCGGTCATTGGTGTCTCCTCGTGTCGGCAGCGGTTGATCGCAACCACAGGGTTGCATTTCAGCCCACCGAAGCGCAACCCCTGGATTGCAGTTCCGGCCCGGACCCGTTCCCCGCTGCGCGAACCGCACGGGTCCCGTACACAACCCTGACGTTCCCCGCACCCGGCGCAGACGGACGACGGCCAGCCTCGACGGTCATGAGACGCACCCGGATCGCCGCCGCGGCCGCCCTCGTCGCCGGGCTGGCGCTGACCTCCTGCAGCTCGACCACCTCGGGGCGGGCCGACGCCGGCGCCGACGACCCGACGCGGCCGAACATCGTCTTCGTCCTCACCGACGACCTGTCCATGAACCTGCTCGCCCACATGCCGCACGTGACGGCGATGCAGCGCACCGGCACCACCCTGAACCGCTACTACACGGTCGACTCGCTGTGCTGTCCGTCCGCTCGGCGATCTTCACCGGGCAGTACCCCCACGACGACGGCGTCTTCACCAACACCGGGAACGACGGCGGGTACGGCGCGTACAACGCCAACGGCGACCAGGCGAAGGCGTTCGCGGTCGCACTGCACAAGAACGGGTACCGCACCGGCTTCATGGGCAAGTACCTCAACGGCTACCAGCCCACCGACCCGGTCCCGCCCGGCTGGGACGAGTGGGACGTCGCCGGCAACGGCTACCCGGAGTTCAACTACGACCTGAACCAGAACGGCACCGTCCACCACTACGGCACGCAGCCGCAGGACTACCTGACCGACGTGGTGTCGAAGAAGGGCAGCGCGTTCATCACGTCCGCGACGAAGCCCTTCGCGCTCGAGATCGCGACGTTCGCGCCCCACGCCCCGTACACGCCGGCACCCCGCGACGTCGGGTCGGCCAAGGGCGTGACGTACCCGAAGACGCCCGCCTACGACGCGAAGCCCACCGACCCGCCGTCGTGGCTCGCGGGACGCCCCGCTCTCACGACCGCGCAGCAGGACAACCTCGCCGCGGCCTACCGCAAGCGGGTCGCGGCGGTCCAGAGCGTCGACGACATGATCGGCAACCTGCAGTCGGCGCTGCGGGCCAAGGGCGTCGCGAAGAACACCTACGTCGTGTTCAGCTCCGACAACGGCTACCACATGGGCGAGTACCGGCTGCTCGCCGGCAAGCAGACCGCGTTCGACACCGACGTCCACGTGCCGCTGGTGGTGACGGGACCGAAGGTGCCGGCGGGTCACTCGAGCGATCAGCTCGCATCCAACATCGATCTCGCCCCGACGTTCGAGTCGCTGACCCACAGCACCGTCGGTTCCGGTGTCGACGGCACCGACCTGTCACCGCTGTGGCACGGCGGGCATCCGGCCGACTGGCAGCAGGCGGTGCTCGTGGAGCACCACGGCCCGAACGACGGCGCCGACGACCCGGACCGGCAGAACGCCAAGCATGCGAATCCGCCCAGCTACGAGGCGGTGCGCACGGCCGACGCGCTGTACGTCGAGTACGCGAACGGCCAGCGGGAGTACTACGACACCACGAAGGACCCGGCCGAGCTGCACAACCAGGCGAAAGAGGGCGTGCCGTCGGCGTTGCCGCGCACCCTGCATGCGCTGGTGCACTGCCACGGCAGCCGCGCCTGCCAGCAGGCGGCCCGCTGACCGCACGCGGCGTCCACGGCCCCCGCTCCCGGCCGTCGCGGTGTCACTAGATTGACGACGGTGAGCAACGACGCGGCCGGTGACGCCGACACCACCCCCGGCGCGCGCGAGCCGGGCTGGGTCGAGCACGCGATCTGGTGGCACGTCTACCCGCTCGGCCTCGTCGGCGCCGACACCACCGGCCGGGACCGCACCCCCGCCCCGCGGCTCGACCGACTGACCCGCTGGCTCGATCACGCCGTGACCCTCGGGGTGAACGGTCTCGCGCTGGGCCCGGTCTTCGACTCCGCCACCCACGGCTACGACACCGTCGACCACTTCGACCTCGACCCGCGCCTCGGCGACGACGCGGCGTTCGACCGACTGGTGACCGCGGCGCACGACCGGGGCATCCGCCTCATGCTCGACGGCGTCTTCAACCACGTCGCGGCCGGCTTCGGTCACGACGACTGGCTGCGGCGGAGTCGGGACGGCCGGCCGCGCACCTTCGAGGGGCACGGCGCCCTGCTCGCCCTCGACCACGACAACCCGGACGTCGCCGACCACGTCGCCACCGTGATGACGCACTGGCTTGACCGCGGCGCGGACGCCTGGCGCCTCGACGCCGCCTACGCCGTGCCGGCCGAGTTCTGGGCCGCCGTGCTGCCCCGGGTGCGGGCGGCGCACCCGGACGTCTACGTCGTCGGCGAGATGCTGCACGGCGACTACGCCGACTACGTCCGACGTTCGGGGGTCGACGCGGTCACGCAGTACGAGTTGTGGAAGGCGGTCTGGAGCTCACTCTCCGAGCGCAACTTCTTCGAGCTCGACTGGACCCTGCGCCGACACGACGGCTTCCTCGACACCTTCGTGCCGTGGACGTTCGTCGGCAACCACGACGTCACCCGCATCGCCAGCCGGATAGCGGATGCGCGGCACCGGCCCCACGCCGCGGTGCTGCTGCTGACGCTCGGCGGCACGCCGGCGGTCTACTACGGCGACGAGCTCGGCCTGCAGGCGGTGAAGGAGGAGCGGGCCGGCGGCGACGACGCGATCCGTCCCGCGTTCCCCGACTCCCCCGAGGCGGTGCCCGAGCTCGGCGGCGACCCCGACGTCCTGCGGGTGCACCAGGAAATGATCGGCCTGCGACGCCGTCACCCGTGGCTGCACCGGGCTCGCAGCGAGCCCGTCTCCCTGACCAACGAGACCCTGGTGCTGCGGTTGACCGGCGGCCCGGACGACGGCGTGCTGGTCGTGGCGCTGAACCTCGCCGACGAGCCGCTGCGCGTCGAGCACGACGGCGCGCCGGCGGCGGGGACCGCCGAGCGGGCCGACGGCGGCTGGACCGTCCCGGGCCACGGCTGGGTCGTCCTCGACTGAACCCGCGCCGCGACGACGGCCGCGCGGATGCACCATGCTGTAGCCATGCTCGACATCTCGATCTCCGGCAACGCGATGCAGATGGCGATCGTCTCGCTCCGCCCGGGGCAGGTCGTCTACAGCGAGGCCGGCAAGTTCCTGTTCAGCTCCGCCGACGTCGTCATGGAGACCAAGCTCAGCCAGCCCAGCGGAGGTGGTCAGCCGGGCGGTGGCCCGGCCGGTGGTCCCGCCGGCGGCGCGGGCGGTCTCGGCGGTCTGCTGCGCGGGGCGATGGATGCCGGCAAGCGGATGCTCGCCGGCGAGTCGTTCGCGTTCTGCCACTTCCACTCGACCGGCGGCGACGGGCTGCTCGCACTGGCCGGGGTCCTCCCCGGCGAGATGCGGGTCCTGGAGCTCGACGGCGCGACGACGTGGTTCGCCGAGAAGGACGCCTTCGTGGCCGCGGAGGCCGGGGTGAACTTCGACGTCGCGTTCTCGGGGCTGCGACAGGGATTCTCCGGCGGCGAGGGGTTCGTGCTCGAGAAGTTCACCGGACGCGGCAGCCTGATCATCGCCGGGGCGGGCAACTTCATCGAGATCAACCCGGCCGACTACGGCGGCCGGCTCAAGGTCGACACCGGCTGCGTGGTCGCGTGGGACCACAACATCTCCTACGGCATCGAGCGGGTCGGCGCACTGAACCGGCAGGGCGTCATGAACGCGATGTTCGGCGGCGAGGGCTTCAACCTCGCGACGCTGTCGGGCAACGGCCAGGTGATCCTGCAGTCGATGACCCTCGGGGCCCTGGCCGGCGCGCTGGCGAAGAACGCCAAGCGTGGCGACGACACCGGCCCGGCGAGCCTGGGCGGGATCTTCGGCGGCAGCCGAGACTAGCCACACCGATCGTGGACCGACACGCCGCCGGAGCGAGCAGTCGGGTCCACGATCGGGCGGGTCAGGAGGCGGTGGCGCTCCAGTCGCCCATGACGTCGTTGTGCCCCTCGCCGAGGACCGGGTGCAGGTCGAGCGCGGGCGAGTACCGGCTGGCCGGTGTCTCCCGTCCCATGGCCTCGGCCATCGCGCGGACGAGGTGCGGTGAGCCGCCGCAGCAGATGCCGACGTAGTCGATGCCGATGGCCTGCGCCTCGCGGGCGAACTCGGCCATCTCGAAGCGGGTGTGGCCGGCGCTCTCGAGCCGGACGGGGAACAGCCGGCCGCCGTCGGCACCCGTGAGCGACTCGAAGGCCGGGGTCGCGTCGTCGGTGCGGTAGGGCACCGGCTGCGCGGCGACCGGGACGTCGACCGAGTCCCGGATCCGCTCGAGCAGCGGCAGCATGGTGGCGGGTCCGCGCGAGCAGTTGAGCCCGACGACCGCGGCGCCCGCGTCCGCCAGCCGGCGGCACGCCTCCACGTAGTCGTAGCCGTCGTAGGTGGTGTCCGGTCGGACGCTCGCGAGCGTGACCATGGCCGACAGGCCGAGCTCCTGGCAGACCTCGAGGCCGACGAGTGCCTCGCCGAGGAAGTCGTTGGTCTCGCTGATGACGAAGTCGACGCCCTCCTCGACCGCCCAGCCGAGCTGCTCGCGGTACTGGTCGCGCACGATCGCGCCGGACTCGGCCGGGTTGGCCGGGTCGTAGCACCACGTGTTGCAGATGTTGCCGGCGACGAGCGCGCCGCCCTCGGCCGCGATCTCGTTGGCGATGCGGACGGCCTGCCGGTTCATCGGCTCCAGGTCGTCGCCGCGGCCGACGTCGCGCAGCTTCTCGCGGTGTGCGTAGTAGGTCAGCGCCACCATCACGTCGGCACCGGCGCGCAGGAACTCGCGGTGCAGCTGCCGCAGCGCGTCCGGCGCGTCGAGGATGACCTCCGGGACGTACGGGCCGGCCTTGACGTAGCCGCGACGCTCCAGCTCGAAGACGTAGCCCTCGGCGCCCACCATGACGCCGTCGGCGAGCCGCTGCTCGAAGGTGCGGGCCGACGGCCGGCTCGCGGGGGATCGGGTCATCTCGCGTCCTCCTCGGGTGCGGTGGGCCCGTCGGCGGCGGCGGCGACGGTGGGATCGGTGAACCGGCTCGGGTCGAAGCGCGCGATGTCGTAGACGGTGCCGTCCTGCAGCGCGAGCTGGAACAGGGTGCGGCCCACCCACGGCGCGAACTTGTACCCGGTGCCGCGCCAGCCGACGCCGACGTACACGTGCGGCGCGCCGGGCACGGCACCCAGGACGAATTCGTCGTCGGCGACGAGGTCGTAGTCGCACTGGTCGACGTCGCGGACGTCGCTCGCCGAAGCGTCGGCCAGCCCGGGCATCACCTTGGCGACGAAGTCGGCGATGTCGCTGACGCCGGTGCGGTCGCGCGGGATGTCCGGCGGGTTGTAGTAGCCGACCTTCACCGCGTCGATCACGCCGTCGACGATCGGGTGCACGTACACGCCCGTGTCGAGGTAGGCGATGACCGGCATGGCGTCGGCGGTGTAGCGGTGCCGTTCGCCGGCCGGCGGGACGAAGTACTTGGCCTCGCTCGGCCGGTCCTTCGTCAGCGGCACCTGCAGGTCGCACCCGGGAACGGCGGCGAGGACGTCGTTCGTCCCGTGACCGGCGGTGATCACCACGGACCGCGCGGTGAACTCGCCGATGTCGGTCTGCACGCGGACGAGGTCGAGGTCGGGTACGACGGCCGTCGTCTCCACCCGTTCGTGGACGGCGACCTTGCGCGCGGCGAGCGTGCGGGTCAGCGCGCCGGTGACCGCGGCGAGGTCCACGAGCCCGGCGGCGGGGTCGAGGTGGGCGAGGTCGGCGCGCAGGTAGGGGTACCGCGCGGCGATCTCGTCGTCGCGCAGCAGGTCGGGCGCGACGCCGAGGCGCGCCATGACGTCGGTGCTGCGCTGCGCGTAGGTGTCGGCGAGGTCGGGCGTGACGGCGGCGGACGCGATGTTCATGCACCCGCAGCGGACGAGGACGTCGGTGCCGGTCTCGCGCTCGAACTGCGACCACAGCGTCATCGCGTCGTCGGCGAGACGGACGTACAGCGGATCGAGGTAGTCCTTGCGGTAGGAGCGGGTCCGGCCGTACGAGGCCGTGGTCGGATCGCCGACGGTGCCGCGTTCCAGCACGACGACCCGGTCGAAGGCGGCCGACGCGTGATAGGCGGTGAACAGCCCCATCACCCCGCCGCCGACGACGACGAGATCGAGGACGTCCTCGGACTCGTAGGCCGGACCCTGGCTCATGCCGGAACCTCCGCCAGCGCCCGCAGCTCCTCGGCGTACGTGACCGACGTGCGGTGCAGGACGCCGTGGTCGTCGACGACGTACTGCCCCATCGTCTGCAGCGGCGGCGAGTAGACGTGGATGCTGACGCTCGCGTCGTCGAGGCCGCTCAGCCGGTGGATGTGGTCGGGGCCGAAGCTGTAGACCTGCCCGGCCGGCACCTCGGTGCGCACCTCGGGGCGGCCGACGCCCAGGTTGTGCTCGACGAGCCGGCCCTGCGCCACCGCGACCGCGCCGGACGAGACGTCGTGGTCGTGCCAGCCGGTGTCGTCGGCCGGCGTCCAGCAGAGCAGCCACACGTCGACGTGCTCGTCACGCGACAGGCAGACGTAGTGGCGGCCGGTGTCGTCGGCGGGGTCGTCGGTGCCGGGGAAGCGCAGGTGCTCGCGCCACTGCTCGGGGCGAGCCGCGACCGACGCGGCGAGCGCGAGCAGCTCGGCCTGGTCGAGGCGGCGCACCGGGACGTCCACGAGCCCGTTCCCCGCCGCGACGTCGGCGATCGCGCGCGCCGCATGGGCGGGCACCCCGCCACCGCTGTCGAGTCGGGTGTACGTCGTGGACGTGGTCATGCCTCTCATCTCCTCACGGTCTTGTGAACCGCTTCACTGTAGCGTTTAAGCTACCCCGTGACCACTACCGGCGGATTCCCGGCTCGTTACGATCGTGCGATGCGTGAGCGGGCGAAACGGGTCACGCTGCGTGACGTCGCCCAGGAGAGCGGGCTGTCGACCGCGGCCGTCTCCTACGCGTTGCGCGGCCTGCAGGTGCCGCCGGAGACGCAGGCCCGGGTGCGCGAGGTCGCCGACCGGCTCGGCTACCAGGTCGACCCCATCGCCCGCGCGCTCGCGTCCGGGCGCACCGGGTACGTGGGGGTGCTCTGCGGCTCGCTGTCCGACATCTGGCAGCAGAACGTCGCGGCGGCCCTCGGCCGCGGCCTGTTGGAGCACGACCGGCACGCGCTCATCGTCGACGCGTCCAACAGCCCGGAGCTCGAGAAAGAGCTCGCGAACCAGCTGGTCGACCAGCGGGTCGACGCGCTGATCGTGCTCTGGGCGAACCCGCACGCTCCGCACTGGCCCGACATCGCCCGTCGCACGGTGCTCGTGTCGATCGGCGACGGGCTGCCCGGGGCGGCGACCGCGGTGGAGATCGTCTTCGACAACGACGTCGGCGTGCAGGCCGCGCTGGGCCGGCTGGCCGAGGCGGGGCACGAGCACGTCGCCGTGCTGACGCCGTCGGATCGCAACACCCCCGACACCCCGGCCGAGGGGGCGATCCGACGGGTCGCCGGCGACCTGGGTCTCGCGATCGACCTGCACATGACGCCCTACGACCTCGACGGCGCCACCGCGGTGGCCCGCGACGTGCTCAGCCGGCCGGTGGTGCCGACCGCGCTGTTCTGCCTCGCCGACGCCATGGCCTACGGCGTGTACGCGGCGGCGCGCGACCTGGGGCTGCGCATTCCCGAGGACGTGTCGGTCCTCGGCTACGACGACGACCCGGTGTCGCGACTGCTGACGCCCCCGCTCTCGAACTTCCGCTGGCCGGTCGACGAGCTGGTGAGCTACGCGGTCGAGCGCACGGTGCGCGCCGTGGCCGAGGGCAGGCACTCGCGGCGCAAGCTGCTCACGCCGATCGAGCAGCCCCGCGGGTCGGTGACCACCCGCCGCTGACGTCACCCCGCCGCGTCCACACGGAAGTAAGCTTGCTTAGTCCTACGGACGGAGGAGCAGATGGCGGTGTCGTTGCAGGACGTCGGACTCGCGGTCAAACGCCTGCAGTGGCGGCATCACCGCGAGGCGAACACCCGACTGGCCGAGCTGGGCCTGTCCCTGCCGCAATGGGACGTCCTGCGGCACCTGCACGACAATCCCGACGCGTCGCTGCACGCACTGGCCACGCTGACCTTCCAGACCGACCAGTCGATGGGCGCGCTGGCCGGCCGCATGATCGACCGTGGCCTGTTGGCGCGGGTGGGCGGCCCGGGCCGCGCCGTGCGACACACGCTGACCGCCGAGGGCGAACGGCTGCGCGAGGCGGGTTCCCGCGTCTTCGACGGCGTGCTGAGCGAATCGGTCGGCCGACTCACCCGCGCGGAGCGCGCAACCCTCGTCGAGCTGCTGGGCAAGGCCACGTCGTAGCTTTCTAAGGTTGCTTATCTAAGTTTGCTGATATAGCGTCGTCGGCATGTCCTCCGCCGCCGCGCCGCCCGCCGCCGTCCCGGCCACCGCGGCGCGCGACCGTTCGGTCCGCGCCACCGTCGCCTTCGCGGCCGCGGCGATGCTCGTGAGCTACCTGCCGCTGTCCGCGGTCAACGGCGTCCTGGGGACGATCGGCCGCGGTGCCGGCGCCGGCACCGGCGACCTGCAGTGGGTCGTGGACGCCTTCACGGTCGCGCTGACCGGGGCCGTCCTCGCCGGTGGCGCACTCGCCGAGCGCCGTGGCCGGCGCCGGGTGACGATCGTCGGGCTCGCCCTCACCGGGTTGGGGTCGTCGGTCGGCTTCGTGGCCGGCGGGGTGTCGGGGGTGGCGGGGATCCGCGTGCTCTGGGTCGGCCAGGGGCTCGCCGGGCTCGGTGCCGGGCTGGTCATGTCGGCCACCCTGGCGCTGGTCGCGGCCACCGCACCGTCCCCGCAGGCGCGGACCCGGGCCATCGCCGTGTGGGCGGCCGCGAACGTGGTGGGGCTCGGGGCGGGGCCGTTCCTGTCGGGGGCGATCACCGAGCTCGCCGGCTGGCGGTGGTTGTTCCCGCCGATAGTCGGCTGCGCCGCGCTGGTCGCCGCCGTCGGCGCCGCGTGCTCGCGGGAGGTCGCCGGTCACCGCACCGGCACGCGCGACCGCCTCGGCCGGCTGCTCGGCACGGCCGGCATCGTCGTGCTCGTCTTCGGGGTGATCCGGGGCGGGTCCGCGGGTTGGCACGACCCGGCCGCACTCTTCGCCCTGGCCGCCGGCGTCGTCGCCCTGGTCGCGTTCCTCGTCGTCGAGTCGCGCAGCGAGGCACCGACCCTGCGACCGTCGCTGTTCACGTTCCCGGGTTTCACCGCCGCCGCGATCGCCGCGACGGTCGCGCTGTTCACGGTCATCGGCGTCGTGTTCGCCGTCAGCCTGGTCCTCGCCGGGGCGCACGTCGGCGACCTCGCCATCGCGGCCCGGCTGGGCTGCCTGTTCGCCGGCAACGCGATCGCCAGCGTGCTCGCGGGCCTGGTGCAGACGCGCTACGGATCCCGGCCGGTCCTCGTCGCCGGTCTGCTCGTCGCCGTCGGCGGCCTCGTCACCCTGCTGTCGACCGACGCCGGCGAGCTGGCCGGGATGGCCGGACTCTCCTGGCGGCTCGCGCTCGTGGGCGCCGGCTGCGGCACCGTCGTCGCGACCAGCACGGCCGTCGCGGTGCAGTCGGTGCCCGCCTCCCTCGCCGGCATGGCCGGGACCGCCAACAGCGTCGTGCGGCAACTCGGCGGTGCGCTCGGCCCGGCCGTCGTCGGGGGCGTGCTCTCGCCCCACACCGTCGGCACGACCGGGGCCGTGCACGCCTGCGTCGTCGTCCTGCTCGTGGTGCTCGGCACCGCCACGCTCGCGGTGTGCGGCGTCCTGGCCGCCGCGCGTCGCTGACCACTCCCTCCCCATCACCGCTCATCCGACACGAAGGAGTCCACATGACCTCCAGCTCCACCCACCCGCTCGACGTCGCGGCGATCGGCGCCGTCGAGGTCACCGTCACCGACCGCGGGGCGGGCCGCCCGGTGCTGCTGCTGCACGGTGGTGGCGGACCGGGGACCGTCGCCCCGTGGGCCGACCGGCTCGCAGCCTTGCGGCCCGCCCGGGTCATCACCCCCGTGCACCCCGGCTTCGACGGGACGCCGCGGCCGGACGCGCTCGACTCGATCCCCGGCCTCGCGGCGGTCTACGCGGCCCTGCTCGACGAGCTCGACCTGGACGACGTCACGGTCGTCGGCAACTCGATCGGCGGCTGGATCGCCGCCGAGCTCGCGCTGCTGGCGCCGCCGCGGGTGAGCGGGTACGTCCTGGTGGACGCGGTGGGCATCGAGGTGCCCGGGCACCCGGTCGCCGACTTCTTCGCCCTCTCCCCCGCCGAGCTCGCGCAGCGCAGCTACCACGACCCGGCGACCTACGGTCTCGACCCGAGCACGCTCCCGCCGGAGGCGCTCGCCCGCATGGCCGGCAACCGGCAGACGATCGCCGTGTACGGCGGCGTGGGCATGACCGACCCGACCCTCGCCGGGCGGCTCGCGGACGTGGTGACACCGATGCTCGTGGTCTGGGGCGAGGCCGACCGGATCGGCGACCCTGAGTTCGGCCGCGCCTACGCCGCCGCCGTCCCGGGTGCGGAGTTCACGCTGCTCGAGCGCACGGGGCACCTGCCGCAGCTGGAGACGCCGCAGGAGCTGATCGACGCCGTCTGGCCGTTCGTCGAGACGCGTTAGTCGACCGCGGGCGTCACGACGAGCGCACCGCGGCGACGAGCGCGGCCAGCAGACCGGCGGGGTCGGCGAGCGCGACGAAGCCGTCGCGCACTACCCGCGCCGTCCCGGCGTCGAGCGGGTCGGTCGCCGCCCACGACGGCGATCCCACCCCCACCTCGACCACGAGCCCGTCCGGCAGCCGCAGCCGACGCTCCTGGATCGCGCCGAAGTCGGCCGAGCGCACCAGCTCCGCCCCCGGCCCGAACGCGGCGAACCAGTCGTGGGTGCCGAGCAGCCGCTCGGGCCGGTCGGTCAGCGCGACGAGGTCGACGTCGGAGTCGGGCCGGGCCGTCCCGCGCGCCCACGAGCCGGCGAGGCCGACGGCGACCACTCCCGGCACGGTCCCGGTCAGTCGGGCCGCCGCCACCAGCACCGCCGTCACGCGCGGTGGGGTGCGCTGCCGGGAACTGCTGCGCGCAGAGCCGTCGGGGCTCAGGTCACCACGCTCTCGCTGGCCTGCGTCGGGCAGAGGTCGGCCTTCGACTTGTAGTACTTGCAGAGCTGGATGTTGATCGACTTCACCCCGCTGGGCACCTGCAGCGTGGCCGTGATCGGCCCGTCGGTCTTGTAGCAGTTGTGGTCCCACAGCTTGACGGGCGTGTCCGAGCGTCCGCCCCAGTCCCATCGGGCGTACACGGCGAACCCGTCGCACGCCTGGTCCGTGACGCGCAGCTGATTGGTCGTGGGATTCCAGCCTGCCGTTCCCCACGAGGTCGACACCGAGTAGAAGGTGCCGGCGGCGTCCGCCGGCACCGCCGTCGCGACCCCGGCGCACAGTCCTGCGGCGACGAGGGCGAGAGCGTGGCGTGCGTTCCGGTGCATTGTGTGTCCCCTCGGTTGGCAGCGCAGGTGATGCTCCACCCACCAGCGGGCGATCGCAATACCTTCCACGGACCGACCTCCGGCCGTTCACCGGAGCAGCCGGCGCCACGAACGGCCGCGTCTGGCACTAGTCTGCGGCCGTGGCACGACACGGCCGACGACACGGCCGACGACACGGGTGGCGGCGCCGCGACGGGCGACGATCGTGGCCGGCGACGCGGCCGACCCGCCGCGACTACGCGGCGGCGATGAAGGAGCGCGGCACCTGGATCTGCGCGGCACTCGCCGTCGCGGTCGCCGTCGCGTTCGGCCTGCTGTTCCGCTTCGTCCTGGGCTTCCACGGCAGCGGCGTGTGGAGCGGCGTCTGGGCCGGCGCTGCCGCCGGCGTGGGCGGCATCGTCGGTGACGAGGCGCGTCGCCGGGCGCGGCGCCGCCGTGACGGCGCCGCGACCCCGGAACGTCCGACCCCCGAGCAGCCCACTACGTGAACGGCCGCGGGCCGGTGAGTCGTGACTGCGACTCACCGGCCCGCGGTGTCAGGTGTTACCGGTCTTGCGGGTTACCCCTTGGGGACCAGGACGTCGACGCGACGGTTCGCGGCGCGCTCGCCCCTGGTGCCGCCGATGACGACCGGGCGGGTGTTGCCGTAGCCGACGGTCTTCACGTGCAGACCCGGGTGGTAGTGCCGGAGCGCGGCGCAGACCACACGGGCCCGGTCCACCGACAGCCGCTGCGCACGCGACGCCGGACCGGCGTAGTCCGCGTAGCCCTCGCAGGTGATGCCGTGCGCGGACTTCAGGCTGTGGGCCAGCGTGCGGACCATCTGGCGACCCTTCGCGGACAGCCGCGCCGAGTCGAACGCGAACAGCCCGGTGAGCTGGACGGCCTGCCCCTTGGTCAGCTGGTGACCGCGGGCCTTGGTGACCGGCACGGCGAGCTTGCCGCCGTGCGTGCGCTCCCACGCCTTGGTCATGCGCGCCTTGCCGCGAGCCGAGCTCGGGTGGGCCGGCACGGTGGCCAGGTGGCGACGCTGCGCCTTGGTCATCGGGTCGGTGAACCATCCCGTCGACTGCGCGACCGAGACCGGCATGCGGATGGCCCTGGTCGAGCCCGCGTTCGTCACACCCAGCGCGACGAACGTCTCGCGACGCACGTCGGCCGACTTCGGCGAGCGGACCGCGGCGCGGAACGCACCCTTGGCGTCGGTGACGACCTTGCGCAGGACCGTCCCGTGCTTGCCGTAGACCACGAGGGTCACCGACGAGCGCGGCAGGAACCCGGTCCCGACCAGCGTGACCCGCTGCCCCGGACGCACCGAGTGCAGCGCGCCGGACGGGGTGGTGAGCCGCTTGGTCGCCTTGGCCGGCGTGGCCGCGGGCACCTTCGGCGCCGAGGCGACGGCCGGGGCGGACGCCGCGGACGGAACTGCGTCGCCGCCGGCGCTGTGCGCCACCACGACGTAGCGGTACCGGACGCCCGCGGTCGCGCCGATGACACACGAGGTGTCCGTGCGGCTCGACGTCGAGCAGGTCGCCTTGCCCGGCGACGCGTACACCGTGTAGCCGGTGGTCGCGTCGTCGCCCTGGGTGCGCGGCCAGCTGACCAGCACCGAGGAGACACCCGCCTTGGCGGCGGGGACGGTCACGGCGGCCGGGGTGGTGGCCACGGCCACCGCCGGCGACGGGTCGCTCGTGCCCATCTCGTTCAGGGCGCGGACGACGAGCTTGTACCCGGTGCCCGGCTGCAGACCCGTGACGGTGGCGACGAGACGGTCGCCGTGCTGCTGCGTGTCGAGGGTCGTCCAGGTGTCACCGCCGTCGGTCGAGTACTGGTACTTCAGGATCTGCAGACCGTTGTCGTCCGCCGGCGGGAAGGAGACGGTGACCGACGTCGCCGTGGCCTTCTCCAGCGTCGGCTTCGCCGGCGCGATCGGCGCACCGGCCGGGGTGATCGGCTGGCTCGCCGCCGACTCCGGGGAGTCGCCGGCCTTGTTGGTGGCGTGCACCGTGAAGGTGTACGCGGTGCCGTTCTTCAGGCCCGGCACCGTGCACGGGCTGCCGGGGCAGGTGACCGACGCGCCACCGGGGCTCGCGGTCGCCGTGTACGAGGTGATCGCCGAGCCGCCGTCGGACGCCGGCGCGGTGAAGTACACGACCGCCTTGCCGTCGTCGCCCATGGCGTGGACGTCCTTCGGCGCGTCGGCCACGGCGGCCGGGGTGACCCGGACCGGCTTGGCCGGCAGCCCTGCGCCAACGGCGTTGACGGCGCGGACCGAGATCTTGTACTCCGTGCCGTTGGTCAGGCCGGTGACGGTGCCGGTCAGCGTGCCGCTGCCCGTGGTCGTCAGCGTCTGCCAGGTCCCCTCGCTGCCGAGGGAGTACTCGTAGCCGGTGATTGGCGACCCGTTGTTGTCGGCCCTGCCGAAGGTGAGGACGGCCTGCTGGTTGCCCGGCTGCACGACGAGGTCGGTCGGCACGTCGGGCACGGATGCCGGCGTGACGGGGTTGCTCGCCGCCGACTCCACGGACGTGCCGACGTCGTTGGTCGCCGCCACGGTGACGGTGTAGCTCGTGCCGTTGGTCAGCCCGTCGACGACGCACGGCGTGGAGCCGCAGACGGCGGTCTTGCCGCCGGGCGAGGTGGTCACCCGGTAGGACGTGACGGGCGCGCCGCCGTTGGAGTCCGGCACAGTGAACGACACCGAGATGCTGTGATCGCCGCGCTGCGCCGTCACACCCGTGGGGGCGTGGGGCACCGTGGCCGGGGTCACCGACTGCGCGTCCGACGCGTCGCCCGGACCGTTGGCGTTGACCGCGCGCACCCGCACCGCGTACGTGGTGCCGTTGACCAGCTCGGTCACCGTGCCGGTGACCTTGCCGTTCGCGACGGCGGCGTTGAGGGTGCTCCAGGTCTGCCCGCCGTCGAGCGTGTACTGGTAGCCCGCGATCGCCGAGCCGCCGTCGCCGGGAACCGGGAACGACACGTCGATGCGCTCGTTGCCCGGCGTGAACGTGACGTCGGTCGGGACGCTCGGCGGGCCGACCGGGGTCACCGCCGCCGACGCGGCTGACTCGGGCGAGTCGCCGATGTCGTTGGTCGCGCGGACGGTGAAGGTGTAGGTCGTGCCGTTGTCGAGACCGGTGACGGTGCACGGGCTGCCGGGGCAGGTCGCCGAGGCGCCGCCCGGGCTCGCGGTGACGGTGTAGGAGGAGATGACGGCACCGCCGTCGGAATACGGGGCGGTGAAGCTCACCGAGGCCTGGCCGTCACCGGCGGTGGCGACCGCTCCGGTGGGCGCGCCCGGCTTGCTGGCGGGGGTGACGTCCTGCGCCTTGGAGGCCCAGCCGGTGCCGGCGTAGTTGACCGCGCGCAGCTGCACCGAGTAGGTGACGCCGTTCATCAGGCCGGTCACCGTGCCGGTGACCGTGCCATTCGCCGAGGTCGCGTCGAGCGTCTGCCAGGTCTGACCGCCGTCGAGCGACACCTGGTAGCCCGTGATGGGCGCGCCGTTGGCGTCGGGAACGGGGAAGGAGGCGGTGAAGCGCTCGTCGCCCGGGGTGAGCGTGACGTCGCCCGGCCCGTTCGGCACGCCGACCGGCGTGACCGCGGCGGACGCCGCGGACTCCGGGCCGTCGCCGATGCCGTTGGTGGCGTGCACGGTGAACGTGTAGCTCGTGCCGTTGTCGAGGTAGCCGACGGTGCAGGGGCTGCCGGGGCAGGTGGTGGTGATGCCGCCGGGGCTGCTGGTGACCGTGTACGACGTGATCGAGGCACCGCCGTTCGAGGCCGGCGCGGTGAACGACACCGAGGCCTGGGCGTCGCCCGCGGTCGCCGAGACGCCGGTCGGGGCGCCCGGCACCATCGCCGGGGTGACCGCGTTCGAGGCCGACGACTCCGCCGAGTCGCCGTTGGCGTTGGTCGCGTGCACGGTGAACGTGTACGACGTGCCGTCGGTGAGGCCGCCGATCACGCAGGGCGAGCCGGGGCAGGTCTTGGTGGTGCCGCCCGGGCTGGCCGTGACGGTGTAGGAGGTGATGGGGCTGCCGTTGTCACCGGGCGCGGTGAACGACACCGACGCCTTGCCGTCCCCGGGGGTCGCGGTGACGCCGGTCGGCGTGCCGGGGGTGGCCAGGCCGTTGAAGGTCAGCGTGACCGTGCCGGTCGCGCCGTCGCCGGCCACGAGGCCGGGGAGCTGGACGCCGCCGGTGCCCGACTTGACCGAGATCGCCGCTGCGCCCAGGTAGGCCGAGGCGAGCGAGGACCCGCCACCGCCGCCGGCGACGTTACGGGTGAGCACGCCGCTGGTGCCGCCACCGCCGCCGCCGCCGCCGCCGTAGCCGCCGCCACCGCCGCCGCCGTAGGCGCCGCCGGGGACGCCGCCGCCGTTGCCGCCCGCGGCCACGGTCAAGGCGCTGGGGTTGTTGGTGCCGCCGGCGCTGCCGGCGGCGTAGTTGCCGGTGCCGCCCGCGCCGCCGGTCGCGCCGATTCCGGGCGTGCCGGCGTTGGACAGCGACGTGTTCTCCGACGTGCCGGCGGAGCCGGCGTTGCCGCCGTCGCCGTTGTAGGCGCCGCTGCCGCCGGCGCCCGCGACGACGAGCTTGGCGATCAGGTTGTGGCCGGAGTCCTCGGCGAGGACCGCCGACGCGCCGCCGCCGATGCCGCTGCCGTGGTTGTCGCCCGAGCCACCGGTGCCGACGATCACGTACAGGTACGCGGTGCCCGCGGGCAGGGTCAGGTTGCCGGTCACCTCGGCGGCGTTGCCGCCGATGTGCGACCGCGCCGGGTAGCCCGCGCCGCCGCCACCGCCGATGGCGTCGACGTCGACGTCGGTCGTGCCACCGGGGACGGTCAACGTGTAGTTGCCCGCCGCGTTGCAGGTGACGCTGGACAGCAGCGCCGGCGTGGAACCGTCGGCGCAGGGCGAGTCGGCCGCGGCGCTGGGCGCCTGCGCGAGCACCGCCCCCGCGAGGACGGTGCTCGCCGCACCGATCAGCGAGACGGCACGCCGTCCCGGCAGGCCCCAGGGACGACGCGACTCGGCGTCACGCCCCCCGGGAAATCCCGACAACTTCATGGCAGGCCCTTCGTGTAAAGACGAGGTTAGGTGCGCACTTCCTACGTGACGCACAGTGAAAGGCACAAGGGGCTCGGCCGAGGACCGACGCACAACAGTGACCTAGGTCCCGTGTCGAACGACGGACATCATCGGATTGCGAAGCGAACACCCGCTGAGATGCCGGGAAGGGGCGGATTCGCCCGCCGGACGCGCCGCGCGGCGGTCAGGCCGAGACGCGCAGGTCCAGGCCCATCGGCGAGTCCAACGGGATCTCACCGGCCGCCACGACCCGCCGCGTGATCGGCAGCAGCCCAGCCGCCAGCTCGTCCCGTCCGTCGGCCCCGAGGCTCGCGAAGGCGGACTCCGCCAGCTCGTCGGTGCGCCGCTCGACGTCGTTGCGGATCACCCGGCCGAGCTCGGTGAGCCCGTCGGCGTCGACGAGTCCGCGGCGGGCGAGCGCCGCGCGGCAGGCCGCCCACTCGTCGTCGTCGAAGTCGCGTGCCGCGCGGTAGACCTCGCGCGGGGTCCCCGCACCCAGCGAGAGCAGCACGTGCGCCTCGCGACCGCCCACGCCCGACGCGAGCAGGGCGGCGACGTGGCCGTCGCCGCGGTGCTCGCGCAGCAGGGTGGCCGCGTGCCAGAGGCGCGCGACCGGGTCGCTCGGCACCGGCAGGGCGTGGTTCGCCGCGAAGAGCGCCCGGCCGGCGAGCGGGGCCGACGCCGCGGCGTCCAGGGCCAGGTCGGCCACCCGGGTGACGGCGGCCGGGTCGACGGGGTCGACCCGGTCGGCGGAGTCAACCGGGTCGGCGGAGTCAACCGGGTCGGCGGGATCGGCGTCCGGCGCCTCGGCGCTCAGCAGCCGCGCCAGCGCCGCCGTCGAGCCCTCCTGACGTGCCGCGAGCGCGGCCGCGGGCGCGGCGAAGTCCCACGCCGCCGGCAGCGCGCGGGCGACCCGGGCCGGGTCGAAGTTGTAGAACAGCGCCGCGACGACGTCCGCGCCGATGGGGCCGAGCGGCGCGGCCCGCCCGGCGAAGTAGCCCATCCAGAAGCCGCGGTAGCCGGCCGAGCGCAGCGCGGCCAGCGGTTCGGGCGAGAAATAGGTGACCGCGTGGATCGGCTCGAGGAGCTGCCACAACCGTCGCGCGGTCACCTGGGTCATACCGGCTTCCTACCCCGTCCGCGCGCCGCTCGCGCGAGCGCCCGGTGCGTCCGGCGGCGACCGACCGACGCGACCTCCCGCCCGAGCGGGACGAGCATGCCGGGTCCGCCGCGCAGCGCCGCCCCGGCGGCGTGTGCCAGCCGGCCGGCGGTGACCACCTCGCTCGGGGCGAGATCGCGGTTCAGCACGCGCGCGAAGAGCATCGGGTCGTCGCGCGCGATACCGCGCACGAGCTCGCGCAGCAGCGGGCCGGTGGGGCCGGCCGCGCCCATGTCGTGGGCGAACCAGTGCATCTCCCGGCAGTCGTCGTCGCGGCGGCGCGCGAAGTCCCGCGTCGCGGCGTCGACGTGCCGCGCGCCGTGCGGCAGCGACGCGGCGAGTGACGACGCGAGCCACTCGGCCTGGCGCAGCGCGTCGGTGATGCCCTGCGCCGCGGCCGGGTCCTTGAAGTGCCCGGCATCGCCGGAGAGCACCCAGCCCGGTCCGGCCGACGTGCGGAAGTACGCCTGCCAGTCCGGCACGACCCGCATCGGCCCGACCCGCTCGGCGCCGGCGACGAGCTCGTGCAGCTCGGGCCAGCGGCGCAGCTCGCGCTCGAAGCAGTCGTCACGGTCGGCGAGGAATTCCGTACGCTCTCGTACGGACGGGACGACACCCACCAGCTGCAGGCCGTCCTCGGCCGGCACCGCGATCAGCGCCGACGAACCGATCCGTCCGATGCGCAGCCGGCCGGCGTCGTCGCGGGCACCACGCAGATACACCCAGGCTGCGAGGCGAGGTGCGGCGTAGACCGAGTGCCGCCGCGCGCCGACGAGCCGGGCCACCGTCGAGTCGCGGCCGTCGGCCCCCACCACCACGCCCGCGGCGATGTCACCCGTCGCCGTGCGGACGCCGCACACGCGGCCGGTTCCGTCGCGCAGCAATCCGGTGACCGCCGTGCGGGTGCACACCTGCGCCCCGGCGTCGCGCGCGGCATCGACCAGGATCGCGTCGAGCGCCGTCCGGCGTAGCGACAGACCCGGCGTCGTGCCGGTCGACAGTGCCGGCCGCGCGCGGGCGTCGGCGTACTCCGCCTCGAGGTGCACGTCGTCGTAGCGCAGGGCGAGCCGCTCGATCGCGGCGGCGCCGGCGGCCCGCAGCCGGTCGGCGACGCCGAGACGCGTGAGCGCCGCCGTCCCCCTCGGCTGGACGATGTGGGTCGAGGCGGTGTCGCTCGGGAAGCGCGCCTTGTCCAGCAGCCGTACCCGCACGCCGGCGCGCGCGAGGTGGACGGCCAGCGACGCCCCGGCGCACCGGGCGCCGACCACGACGACATCCGCGGCGGCCGTGACGTCCGCGCTCACACGTAGGCCGCGCGCAGTGCGGCGTTCTCCGCCCGGATGCGCACGCTCAGCAGCACGGCGTTCGCCGCGGTGAAGACGAGCGCGGTGACCCACACCGAGTGCACGAGCGGGAGCGCCAGGCCCTCGGCCACCACCGCGACGTAGTTCGGGTGATCGAGGAGGCGGTAGGGGCCGCCGGTCACCCGTCGCGCGCCCGGCACGACGACGATGCGCGTGTTCCACTGCGAGCCGAGCGTGCGGATGCACCACCACCGCAGCGCCTGGCTGGCCACGACCACCGCGAGCATCGTCCACCCGAGCACCGGGACGAACGGGCGCGACGCGGTCCACACCTCGACCAGGCAACCGGCGAGCAACCCGGTGTGCAGCATCACCATCACCGGGTAGTGCCCGGGCGACGCCTCGTGGCCGCCGGCGCGCAGGCTCAGCGCAAAGTTGCGCTTGGCGACGACCAGCTCGGCCAGTCGTTCCAGGCCCACCAGCGCGACGAGCACGGTGTACCAGGCGGCACTCACCATCGCAGCAGCACGAGCTCGGCGGCGAACCCCGGCCCCATCGCCATCAGCACGCCCCAGTCACCGGCCGCGGCGGGGCGTCGCGCCAGCGTGTCGGCGAACACGTGCAGCACCGACGCGCTGGACAGGTTGCCGACGTTGGCCAGCGAGTCCCACGTCAGCTGCAGCTCGTGGCGGTCGAGACCGAGCACCGCCTCGATCGCCTCGATCACCTTCGGCCCGCCGGGGTGGCTGATCCAGCGGGCGACGTCGCCGATCGTCAGGCCGTGCCGGTCGAGCAGCGCCTTGACGTCGTCGGCGAGGTAGCCGCGCACGAGGTCGGGCACCTCGGCGCCGAGCACGATGCGCAGCCCCGTGTCACCGACGTCGAAGCCCATCGCCCGGTCGGTGCCCGGATACAGGTGACTCAGCGAGTCGACGACGACCGGGCGGGGGCCGCCGGCCGGGAGGTCGCGGGCGCGCTCGTCGCCGACGGCGACCACGGCGGCCGCACCGTCGGCGAACAGGCCGGAGGCCACCATGTTGGCGGCGCTGCGGTCGTCACGTTGGAAGGTCAGCGAGCAGAGCTCGACGGAGAGCAGGACGGCGACCGCGTCCGGCGTCGCGTGGACGAGGTCGTGGACCCGGCCGATCCCGGCGGCACCGGCGAGGCAGCCCAGGCCGACCACCGGGAGCCGCTTCACGTCCGGACGCAGCCCGATCCGGGCGGCGATGCGCGCGTCGAGCGACGGCACCGCGAGGCCGGTGGTCGTCACCGACACGATGGTGTCGACGTCGGCGGGTTCGAGGCCGGCGTCGGCGAGCGCCTCGACGACGGCACGGCTGCCGAGCTCGACCGCGACGCGCAGGAACGCGTCGTTGGCCGCGGTGAAGCCGGCGAGCTCGCGGTACTCCGTCATCGGCAGGGCGAGATGGCGGGTCACCACCCCCGAGTTCGCATGGAAGCGCGCGGTGAGCTCGTGGGCGCGCGCGTTGCCGGGCAGCACCAGCCGCGCGAACTCGTCGGTCAGCTGGTCCTGCGGGTAGGCGTGCTCGGGCAGGACGGCCCGGACGGCGGCGATCGTGGTCATGCGCTCCTCTCGCCGGGCGGCGACGGCTCGTGCTCGCGACCGGCCACCCGTTCCGTCAAGGATCTACCCGTCCGCCGGCACCGGGCATCGCGGGCGGGCCGGGTGATCGCCGCGGGTCAGCCCGCGGCGCGGTGCCGGCCACCGGCACGCCGGGCACGCTGCGGGTAGACGAGCGTGACGTCGATGTCGTCCCACTCCTCGGCCCATGCCCCCGGGTTGGCGCGGCGCAGCTCGAACAGCGTGTGTCGCTGCTCGTCGTAGGTGCCGATCAACCGCGCGACGGCCGGGTCGGAGAGCAGCTCCATGACGCGGCACTCGACGACCCCGCACGCGCAGCGGGTGCCGCGCAGGTGGTGCAGGTCGTCGATCTCGGTGAGCACCCGGACCAGCGCCTCACCGCTCTTGGCGTTGACGGTGGCGCGCTCGCGGTAGAAGTCGCGCTCGCCGTGGGCGAGGTCGGCCTCGTCGCGCGCGTCCGCGACGACGTGGCGCAGCATGGCGGTGTGGTCGACCAGCCGCACCCAGTCGTCGTCCTGGTGCAGCCGGCAGCGCGGGCACACCGGCGCGTCGAACGGCCGGTCGACGTCGACGGGGATGTCGAGCTCGAGCTCGCAGCAGGCGCAGCGTGACGTGCGGACGCGATACACCGGCGTGACCTCCCCCCGAAGGCCGGGCGCGTCGCGAGCGGACGCGTGTGCACCAGATCTTCACACGGTGCGCCCGACTTCGCGTCGCGATCGGCGCCGTGTCGGAGCGTCAATTCGACGGGCCGGCCCACGGTGCCGGCGACCCGGCGACGGCCGCCACCGACGGGTCGGGCGCGCAGGCGGCGCGGACGTCCGCGGCGAGCTCCGCGGAGTCCGACAGCTCGTCGCGCAGCTCGGCGACCACGCGAGCGCCCGCGGCCGACTCCAGCAGCGCCGCCGCCGCGACGACGCGGCACCCCCACCGCGCGCGCACCGAGTCGCCCGGGTCGACGAGCAGGCCACGCGACGGCTTGATCCGTGGCCCGCCGGCGAGGACGTCCAGCGCCAGCGCGATCCCGGGTCCCGGGTCCGCCTCGGCGAGCAGCAGGTCGAGTCCCGCCCGCAGCTGCGCCGCGGTCGTCCCGGGCAGGCGCAGCGCGGTGACGAGATGCTCGGCGTCGGTCACGTGCCACCGCCGGCGTCGGCGACGGACGGCTCGTCGGCCAGCGTGATCGCGGCGTGGATCAGCGCGAGATGGCTGAGCGCCTGCGGCAGGTTGCCCAGCCAGTCGCCGGTCCCCGGGTCGATCATCTCGGCGAGCAGCCCGACGTCGTTCGGCGTGGTCGCGAGCAGCTCGTCCAGCAGCGTCCGCGCCTCGTCGCGTCGGCCGCACAGGTGCAGCGCCGAGGCCAGCCAGAACGAGCACGCGACAAACGCGCCCTCCTCGCGCTGCGCGCCGGAGAAGCGGTACAGGTGTGGCCCGGCACCCAGCTCGGCGCGCAGCGCGTCGAGGGTCGCGCTCATCCGCTCGCCGCGGTCGAATCCGCTGATCGCGTGCAGCAGGATCGACGCGTCCAGCTGCTCGCTGCCGGGGTACCAGACGTAGGCGTTGCGCTCGGCCGACCAGCAGTGCTCGTCGACCCACCGCCGGATCAGCTCGGCCTCGGTGCGCCACCGCCCGGGGTCGCCGGCGATCTCGCCCTGCTCGGCGAGGTGGACGGCGCTGGTCAACGCCTGCCAGCACCCCAGCTTCGAGGTCGTGTAGTGCCGCTCCTCGGGCAGCTCCCACATCCCGGAGTCCTTGCTGCGCCAGGCGTCGCAGGCGGTGTCGGCGACGCCGGCGAGCAGCCGTCCGGTCGCCTCGTCGAGCACGTTGCCGTTGTCGACGTAGAGCCGGACGATGCTGAACAGGTCGCCGAACACGCCGAGCTGCAGCTGCCCGCCGGCGCGGTTGCCGGTCAGCACGGGGCCGATGCCGCGCCAGCCGGGCACGTCACGCTCGACGACGTCGGCGGTGGGCACCGACCCGTCCGATGCGTAGAAGACGCGCGGGTCCGGGCCGTGCTCGCGGATCGTCGCGAGCAGCCAGCTGATCGCCGCCTGCACCTCCTCGCGCAATCCGAAGCGGAACAGTGCGGTGAGCGAGTACGCCATGTCGCGCACCCACGCGTAGCGGTAGTCCCAGTTCTTGCCACCGGCGGGGCTCTCGGGCAGCGAGGTCGTGGCCGCCGCCATCACCGCGCCCGTCGAGGCCTGGATCAGCAGCTTCAACGCCAGCGCGCTGCGGCTCACCTCCTCCTGCCACGGGCCGTCCCACCCGAAGGTCCGCAACCAGATCGACCAGTTCTGCGCGGTGCGGTCGATGCCGGCGTCGATGTCGTCCGGCTCGGGCAGGAACAGCGGCTCGGCCTCGGTGGCCACGAGCGCGACCAGGTGCCGGCTCTCGGGCGCCGTCCGCAGCGTGAACGTCGCCGCCCGCTCGCCGGTCCTCACCTCGACCGCCGACGTGCGCAGCGCCATCGTCAACCGGTCGACGCGCACGACCGGACCGGCCGCCGAGTCGGCGATCCACGGCGCCGCGGTGTTGAGGCAGGTACCCGGTCGCAGCTCGCCGGTCAGCTCCACCTCGCCCTCGACGCCGACGACGCGACGCGCGAGCTCCGCCCACGGCAGTCGGCCGGCCACGCCGGTGTTGAGCGAGTCGGTGACGCGTACCGAGCCCGTCGCCGTGCGGAAGGTGGTGGTGAGCACGTTGGTGCCGTCGACGTACCGGCGCTCGACGGTGAAGTCCTCGACCGGACGCAGGGCGAACCAGCCCCCGTGCTCCGCGTCGAGCAGGGCGGCGAACGGCGGCGGCGAGTCGACCTGCGGCAGCGGCAGCCAGTCGACGCGGCCGTCGGTCGCGACGAGCGCGACGGTGCGACCGTCGCCGATCGCCGCGTAGGACCGCAGGTCGGCGTACCCGTCGGCGTCACGGCGGTTCCGGGGCGTCACGGCGGCAGTATCGCTCAGGCGAGTTCTCGCAGCCGGGGCAGCACCTGGTCACGGTAGAACTCGAAGAACCCCTCGGCCGAGGTGGCGTCGCGAGCAGCGCCGATCTGGGCGATGTGGACGACGTCGACGTCGGCCTCGGCGAACGGCTTGAACGCGTCCACATGCTTGTCGAGATCGGGCCCGCAGGGCATGCCGGAGGCGATCGCGTCCTTCGTCACGAGCGCGGCCGCCTGCTCGAACTGCTTCGGGCTGTAGAGCGTCTGGACGATCTCGCCCGGCATGCCCTCGTTGGGCCACATCGAGTGCGCGGTGTCGATCGCGGTCTGCTCGTCACGCCCCCAGCACACCTTGTAGCCGGCGTGGACGGGCTTGCCCGCGCCGCCGGCGTCCCGGAACTTCGCGATCAGGTCGAGGCCGGGCTCGAGCGTGATGAAGCCGTCGGCGACCCGGCCGGCCAACTCGGTCGCGCGGGGCCCGAAGCCGCTGACGTAGACCGGCGGCGGGGTGTCGGACAGCGTGTAGAGACGCGCGTCCTCGACGGTGTAGTGCGTGCCGTGGTGCTCCACCGCGGAGCCGCTCCAGAGCTCGCGCATGACCTCGATCGACTCCTCGAGCATCTCCAGCCGTACCGGCGCGGACGGCCAGCGGGCGCCCGTGACGTGCTCGTTGAGCGCCTCGCCCGACCCGAGGCCGAGCACGAAGTTGCCCTTCGTCAGGACGGCGCTGGTGGCGGCGGCCTGCGCGACGACCGCGGGGTGGGTGCGGATGGTCGGGCAGGTTACGGCGGTGGTGATCGGCAGCGACGTCACCTGACTGATCGCGCCGATCATCGACCACACGAAGGGGCTGTTGCCCTGCTCCTCGGTCCACGGGTGGAAGTGGTCGGAGATCCAGAGGGACTCGAAGCCCGCCTCCTCGGCGAGCCGGGCCTGCTGCAGCAGGGAATCCGGGCCGTACTCCTCGCAGGACAGGAAGTAACCGATCTTCACGATGTGCCTTTCGTCGCGGGCCGTCGCCAGTCGCCTACCCCGACCGCGCGACCTGCGGTCACCGACCGGTCGGGTTGGTGCGCAGCGTGCGCTCCTCGCTGCGGCGCACCAGCAGCCGGCCGCCGTCCTGCCGGGTCTCGAGCGAGGGCTGCGGGCGCGTGGCCGGGCCCGACCGCACGCTGCCGTCGGCCAGGGCGAACGCGCTGTCGTGCCAGGGGCAGACGATGCAGCCGTCCTCGACCGTGCCCTCGTGCAACGGCGCGCCGCGGTGCGTGCAGCGGTCGGCCATCGCCACCCACGCGCCGTCCAGGGCGGCCACGAGCAGCGGGACGCCGTCGACCTCGACCTCGCTCGGCGAGCCGTCCGTCGGCAGGTCGGCGACCTGGGCGGCCTCGGTCCACTCCGTCGGCAGCTTCTGGAAGGCGGTGGTGTCGACACCGACGCCCTGCGCGTACGCCAGGTGCCCACCGAGCCAGCCGCCCGCCCCGAGCGCCGTGGCGCCGACGAGCGATGCCACCACGCCGGCGCGATCGTTGCCCCGGCGACGCAGCAGCCAGCTGACCCCGTACGAGGCGATCGCGGCGAGGTTCGTCGCGGCGTGCACGAACCCCACGCGCCGCTCCGCGCCGGCGGTCGTCAGGTAGTCGCTGCCCCCGGTGGCCGCGGTCGGGAGCGCGGCCAGCACGCCGAGCCCGACGAGCCGACGTGCGGCGCCCCGCTCGCCCTGCGCGTCGAGGACGCCGGCCGAGACCCAGGCGCCGATCGGGACGGCGACGAGCGCCGGATGGACGGGGTGGCCGACCGGCACCCCGCTCAGCGTGTCCTCGACCGGGCCGGGCCGCACCACGGTGCGCAGCACCGACGCGTAGGCCTCGGCCGGAGCGTCGAGCACGGTGGCGTGTTCGATCCGCGTGACCAGTCGTTCGAGCAGCGTCGACGTCCTCATGCAGCCGGGGTACCCGCGTTGGCGGATGCGGCACCACGGCCGCGCCGACCGAACGGAGTCCCGATGACCGCGACCACCCCCCTGCGCGCCCTGGCCCTCGTCTGCACGCTCAAGCCGGGGTCGGCCGACTCCAGCACCGACCTCATCGCCCACCAGGTGCTCGCCGAGCTGGACGGGCACGGTGTGGTCGGCTCGGTGGTCCGCGTGGTCGACCACGACGTGAAGCCGGGGGTCGAGGTCGACATGGGCGACGGCGACCAGTGGCCGGCGATCCGCGCGCAGCTGCTCGACGCCGACATCCTCGTCCTGGCGACCCCGACCTGGGTCGGGCAGCACAGCAGCGTCGCCCAGCGCGTGTTCGAGCGGCTCGACGCCGAGATCTCGGAGACGGGCGAGGACGGCAACCCGCACACCTTCGGCAAGGTGGCGGTCATCGCCGTCGTCGGCAACGAGGACGGTGCGCACCACATCAGCGGCATCGCCGCGCAGGTGCTGGGCGACACCGGCTTCACCGTCCCGGCCCAGGGCGTCACGTACTGGAACGGCGAGGCCATGCATCCCACCGACTTCAAGGACCTGGACGAGACGCCGGAGGGCACCGCGAGCACGACGAAGGTGGCCGCGGCCAATGCGGCCCATCTGGCGCGGCTGCTGCGCGACGCGAAGTACCCGCCGAGCTCGTAGCTAGGCTCGTCGGGTGCGGCTCGCGTCCCTCCATCGGTACCCGGTGAAGTCCTGCCGCGGCGAGGACCTCGACTCGGCCGTCGTCGAGCCGTGGGGATTGGCCGGCGACCGCCGGTGGATGGTCGTCGACGACGACGGCGCGCAGCTCACCGCGCGCGAGCTGCCGGGGTTGCTGCTCGCCGTCCCCCGGCTCGCCGCCGACGGCGCGCTGACGCTGACGCATCCCGACCTGCCCGACCTCGCGGTCGCCGTGCCGCGCGGGCCGGAGCTCGTCGAGGTCAGCGTGTTCCGCACACCGGTGGCCGCGACGCCCGCCGACCCGGCCGCGCACGCCTGGCTCACGACGCTGCTCGGCCGCTCGGCGCGGCTCGTCCACCTCGACGACCCGACCCGCCGCTCGACCAATCCCCGGTTCACCCGCCCCGACGACCGGGTGACCTTCGCCGACGGCTACCCGCTGCTGCTCGCCAGCACCTCCTCGCTGGCGGCGCTCAACGGCTGGATCGCCGAGGGTCGACGCGCCGACGAGGGGCCACTGCCGATGACCCGCTTCCGGCCCAACCTCGTGGTCGAGGGTGCCGAACCGTGGGCCGAGGACGGCTGGCGGTCGGTGCGGATCGGCGAGGCCGTGTTCCGCGCCGTCAAGGGCTGCGACCGCTGCGTCATGACCACCACCGACCCGTGGACGGCCGCCCGCGGGAAGGAGCCGATCGCGACGCTCGCGCGGTACCGACGCTGGGACGGCGCCACCTGGTTCGCCATGAACCTCGTCCCCGACACCCCCGGCGCGCAGATCGCGGTGGGCGACGATGTCGAGATCCTGGCCGCCGAGCCGGCTCCGGACGGCCCGCCCCGCTGACCCCACCGATCGTGGACCCAGCTGCTCGGATTCCGAGCAGCTGGGTCCACGATCAGGACAACTGGGTGCTCAGAGTCGGCAACCCGGGCGGCACGCCGGCGTCGAGCAGCCGGCGGATCGCCGCGGTGTCGAGATGGTCCGCGACGAGGTCGGCGAGGACGTCGAAGCGGCGCCGTCGCACCTCGGCGAAGACGACGTCGTCGGCGCCCACGAACGCCCGACCCGTCATGTGCGCAAGGTCGCGCACATAGGCGCGGCGGAACGCGTCGTTGTCGAAGATGCCGTGCCAGGTCGTGCCGCGTACGGTTCCGCGCTCGCAGCCGTCAAGGAAGGGCTCGCCGCCGGTGACCGTGACGACCCCGTGGTGGATCTCGTAGCCGTCGACGGGTTCGCCGAGAGCGGTGCCGCTCGGTCGTCGCAGCGTCTTCTCCCGCGCGAAGCGGACGTCGCAGGGCAGCAGCCCCAGGCCGTCGACCGTCCCGCGCCGGCTCTCGACGTCGTCGGTGATCGTGCCGGCGAGCATCTGGTAGCCGCCGCAGACGCCGAGCACCGGACGCCCGGCCGCCGCGCGCGCGACGATCGCGTCGGCGAGCCCGGTCGTGCGCAGCCACGCCAGGTCGCTGACCGTGGCGCGGGTGCCGGGCAGGATCACCAGATCGGCGTCGGCGAGCTGCTCGGGCTCGGTGGCGAGCGTGACCGCGACGCCCGGCTCGGCGGCGAGCGGATCGAGGTCGGTGACGTTCGACAGCCGCGGCAGCCGGACAACCGCGATCCGCAGCGTCTGCGCGCCGAGCGGTGGCAGGACGGTGCGCGGCCGGGAGTCGAGGTCGAGCGAGTCCTCGGCGTCGAGCCACAGGTCGCGCTGCCACGGCAGCACGCCGAGCGTGGGACGGCCGGTCAGGCGGTCGAGCATGTCGACGCCGGGCTGGAGCAGCCGCTGATCGCCGCGGAACTTGTTGACGACGAAGCCGGCGACGTGTCGCTGGTCGTCGGGCGAGAGCACGGCGAGCGTCCCGAACAGTGCCGCGAACAGCCCGCCGCGGTCGATGTCGCCGACGACCACGACCGGCAGCCCCGCCCGGCGGGCGAGCCCCATGTTGGTGATGTCGCGATCGCGCAGGTTGATCTCGGCCGGGCTGCCGGCGCCCTCGCAGATCACCGCGTCGAAGCGCGAGCGCAGGTCGGCGAGCGCGGCCTGCACGGCGTCCTCGAGCTGGGTCTTGAACTCGTGGTAGTCGAGCGCGCCGACCTCGCCGATCGGCCGGCCGAGCAGCACCACCTGCGAGCGGGTGTCGCTGCCGGGCTTGAGCAGGACGGGGTTCATCGCGGCCTCGGGCTCGATGCCGCACGCCGCCGCCTGCATCGCCTGCGCGCGGCCGATCTCGGCGCCGTCGCGGGTGACCGCCGAGTTCAGCGCCATGTTCTGAGCCTTGAACGGCGCGACCGCCACGCCCTCGCGGGCCAGCCAGCGGCACAGCCCCGCCGTGACGACGCTCTTGCCGGCGTCCGAGGTCGTCCCGGCGACGAGCAGGGCACCGCCGGTCGGAGCACCGCCGGTCGGGGCATTGCCGGTCACGTCGTCACCGCCGCGACGACGGCGACCGCCGCGGCCCCGGTCGTCACCGCCCGCAGCAGGACGACCGCGCGGTCGATGTCGGCGACCCCCGGCGCGCGGCCGTCGCCGAGGACGGGGCGGTCGTCGACCGTCCCGCCGTAGACGTTGCGCCCGCCGAGGCGCAGCCCGAGCGCGCCGGCGAACGCGGCCTCGCTCATCCCGGCGTTCGGGCTCGGGTGCGCCCGCCCCCAGCGACGCGCGGCCCGCCAGGCCGCGGCCGGCGACCCGCCGGCGGCCGGGGCGCCGACGCCCGCGAGCAGCGCGGTCAACCGGGCCGGGGCCAGGTTGAGCAGGTCGTCGAAGCGGGCCGCGGCCCAGCCGAAGCGCTCGTAGCGCGGCGTTCGGTGCCCGACCATCGCGTCCAGCGTGTTGGCGGCGCGGTACCCGAAGAGCCCGGGCAGCCCCACGACCGCGCCCCACAGCAGCGGCGCGACGACGGCGTCGCAGGCGTTCTCGGCCACCGACTCGACCACGGCGCGGCTGACACCGGCCTCGTCGAGCTGCGAGGTGTCGCGCCCCACCAGGTGCGTGAGCCGCAGCCGCGCGGCCGGCAGCTCGCCGCGCGCCAGCAGCGCGCCTACCGCCTCGGCCTCGGCGGCGAGGGAGCGGCCGCCGAGCACCGTCCACGTCGCGGCGGCGACGGCGAGCGGCCGCCACCGGCCGCGCTCGGCCAGCAGCCCCAGCGCCACCGGGCCGGCCACGCACGCCGCCGCGTACCGCACGCCGTGCGCGCGGTCGTCGGCGTACAGCCGGGCCTCGGCGCGGTGGGCGAGCGAGCCGAACACCGCGACGGGATGGCCGCGGCGCGGGTCGCCGAAGCGCCGGTCGGCGAGCACGCCGAGCGCGAGCCCGGCGGCCCGCCCGAGGCGGCGGCGCAGCGGGGACCGGGTCATCGCGTGCGTCCCGCCGCGCGCCGGACGGCCAGCCCGCTGCGCAGGGCCTGCGCGGCGAGGCACGCGCCCACGCCCTCGCCGGCGCGCAGCCGCAGGTCGAGCAGTGGTTCGAGTCCGAGCTCGACGAGGATCGCCGCGTGGCCGCGTTCGCGGCTGCGCTGGCCGGCGACGAGGGCCGACCGGACCCCCGCGTCGGTGCGGACCGCGAGCAACGCCGCCACCGAGGTCGCCAGACCGTCCAGCACGACGGGGACGCCGGCGCCGGCCGCCCCGAGCACGACCCCGGTGAGCAGCGCGAACTCCGGGCCGCCCAGCGCCGCGAGCACCGCGGCCGGGGCGTCCGCAGCGCGCGTGCCGACCCGGTCGAGTGCGCCGGCGACGACCTCGGTCTTGCGTCGCACCATGGCGGTGTCGGCGCCGGCGCCGAGCCCGACGAGCTCGGCCGCGGGCCGGTCGAGCAGCGCGCAGGCCAGCGCGGCGGCGACGGTGGTGTTGCCGATGCCGACCTCGCCCAGGCAGACGAGCCCGTGCGCCGCCGCCTCGCGGCCGAGCGCGACGCCGTCGGCGAGCAGGGTGGCGACGTCGTCGGGGTGCAGCGCGTCGGCGTGCAGCAGGTCGCCCTGCGGCCGGGTGGGCACGGCATGGCGGGCCACGAGGCGCAGCCCGGCCGCGCGGGCCGTGACGGCGGCGAGGGACTCCCCCGCCGCGGTCGCGGCGAGCACGTCGGCGGTCACCGACGCCGGGTAGGCCGAGACCCCGAGCCCGGCGACCGGGTGGTCGCCGGCGGCGAGCACGAGCGTCCCGCCCACCGGGTCGGCGCCCGGCAGCGCGACGACGCGGTCGATCGTCGCGTCGAGGACACCGAGCGAGCCGGGGGCGGCGAGCAGGTCGTCGCCGGTGTCGCGAGCGGCGACCACGGCGGCCGGGTCGGGCGCGGCGAGGTAGGACGGCGGCGGCTCGGGCGCCGCGCCGGCGGCCGGCCACCGCTCGTGCAGCACCACGTCGGCCAGCGGCACGCGCTGCGACCAGCCGCGCCGTTCCAGGCCCGGTTCGGGCGGACGCTCGTCGGGCCAGCCGAGGCACAGCCAGCCCAGCGTCTCGACGCCGTCGGGCAGGCCGAGCAGCCCGGCGAGGTCGATCGGACGGAACAGCGTCACCCAGCCGAGACCGAGACCCGCGGCGCGGGCGGCGAGCCAGATGTTCTGGATCGCGCAGGCACAGCTCCACAGGTCGGTGTCGGGGAAGGTCGCGCGGCCGAGCACGCCGTCCGCCGCGGCCCGCCGGTCGCAGGCGACGACGACGCCGACCGGCGCCTCGCGGATGCCCTCGAGCTGGAGGTCCAGCAGCCGGGCGCGACGGTCGGGGGTGAGCCCCTCGGCCTGCCGCAGCCGCTCACGATCGGCCAGCCCCGCGGCCCGGTCGCGCGTGGCCTGCTCGCGCACCACGACGAAGCGCCACGGCTGCGAGTGTCCGACCGAGGGCGCGCGGTGGCCCGCGGCGAGCACCTGCTCCAGCAGCTCGGGCGCGACGTCGTCGGGCCGGAAGCGGCGGACGTCGCGGCGGGCGGCGACGACCTCGTGCAGCGCGGCCACGACGTCGGCGCCGAGGGCCCAGCCGGTGGGGTCGGCCCGCCGCTCGGCCGCCGAGCTCGGGTCGCCGACGGTGGGCACCGGGCGCGGCCAGGTCATGTCGTCCTCCCCGGCTGCGTAGGGCATGCTCCGGTCTCGTGATCTACCTGGTGCGCCACGGTCAGTCCACCTGGAACGTCCAGCGGCGCACGCAGGGTCAACTGTCGCACCCGCCGCTCACCGCACGCGGCCGGCGGCAGGTGGCGGCGGCGGGCGCGGCGATCACCGCCGATCTGCAGGCGGCGGGCAGACGGGTCGACGTGTTCGTCAGCAGCGACCTGCTGCGCACCCGGCAGACGGCCGCGATCCTGGCCGCGGGGCGGCCGGTCGTGCTGGACCGGCGGCTGCGCGAGCAGCACCTGGGCCGCTTGCAGGGCATGGCCGACGACGCCGCGGCCGCCGCCACCGAGGGCGTCGACTGGACCGATCCCGACGTCGCGATCGGCGGCGGCGAGTCGGCGCGGCAGGTGCACGATCGGATGGCAGCCGTCGTGACCGCCTACCGCGACCGCGTGGCGGTGCTGGTGAGTCACGGCGACGCCGTCCGGCACGCGGTCGGCTGGTGGGACGGCCACGAGCCGGCGCGGGGCCCGTGGGTGACGGTGCGCTCGGCCGCCGTCTTCGTGCTCGCCGACCCGGGGCGGCACCGCGAACTCGTCATCGCAGGCACAGCCCCGCCAGCGTGAGCGCGGTGGCGGTCTCGACGAGCGCGCCGTAGACGTCGCCGGTCGTGCCGCCGAGGCGACGCGACGCGTGCCACCGCAGCCCGGCCGCGGCGGCGAGCGCGACAGCCTGACCGCCGAGCCACCACCACCAGGACGCCCCGACCGCGGCGGCGAGCAGCCCGCCCGCGGCGAGCACGCCCGCCGTCTCGACGACCACGACCCCGCCGGGCGCCGCGCCCTGCACGAGCGCGCCGAAGCCGTCGGGGTGGGCGGGCCGCGCGGCGGCGGCGTGCACGACGGCCAGTCGGCCGGTCGCGGCGGCCACCGCGAGCGCGGCGCAGCCGGCCCACGTGCCGTGCGGCACCGCCGCCAGCGCCGCGATGTCGACGAGCACGGCGACGAGGATCGCGACGACGCCGAACGGCCCGATGTCGGACTGCCGCATGATCGCGAGCGCGCGGGCCGCGGGGGCGCGGCTGCCGAGGCCGTCGGCGGTGTCGGCGAGGCCGTCGAGGTGCAGGCCGCGGGTGAGCAGCGCGAGCAGGGCCACCGCCCCGACCGCGCCGAGCAGCCCGGCGTGCGGCGCGCCCGCGCGGACGGCGGCCAGTGGCAGCGCGGCCGCCGCGCCGAGGGCGAGACCGAGCGCCGGCAGCCAGCGCAGCGCCCGGCGGGCGTCGGTCGGCGTCAGCGTCGGCGGGGCGCCGACCGGGAGCACGGTGAACAGCCCGAGCGCGGTGCGCAGCCCGCTCATCGCTGCCCGCTCACCGGAGCCGCCGGGCGATGCCGGCGGTGACGAGCTGCACCTCGTCGGCCGCCGCGGCGAGGCGCTGGTTGAGCTCGCCGAGCGCGTCGCGGAACGCGCGGCCCGCGTGGGTCGCCGGGACGACGCCCGAGCCGACCTCGTCGCTCACGGCGACCACGGTGCCGGGGCAGTCGCGCCAGGCGGCGACCAGCGCGTCGACGCGGTCGGCGAGCGCCTGTTCGGCCGTCGGGGCGGACCGGTCGTCGTCGGTCCAGTACCCGCAGTCGTCCATCGCCCGGGCCAGCCACGTCGTGACGCTGTCGACCAGCAGGGCACCGCGCGCGCCACGCAGCGCGGCGACGAGGTCGCCGGTCTCGAGCGTCGTCCACGCGGCGGGCCGGCGCTGCCGGTGCCGGGCGATCCGCTCGTCCCACTCGGCGTCACCGGGCCGGTCGGCCGCGGTGGCCACGTAGGTGACGTCGGGACGGCCGGCGAGCAGCGACTCGGCGTAGCCCGACTTGCCCGACCGGCTGCCCCCGAGCACCAGGGTGCGGCGCGCCGGGTGCCGTGCCCCCGTCTCGATCACCACGACGGCGGGGTTGCGCAGGCCGGCGTCGGCGACGGTCTGCGCGAAATCGCGCAATGTGCCTCGCACGCTGCGTTGTGTCGGCAGGCTGGCGTCGGCGACGCAGCTGGCCACAGCGTCGGCGGGCACGCCCTCGGCGAGCAGCCGGGCCGTGATGGCGGGCAGCTGTTTCATGCCCATCAACACCACGAGCGTCGTCCCGCCCCGCGCCAGGGCACTCCAGTCGAGCGGGTTCGCCGGGTCCTCGGGGTCCGCGTGGCCGGAGACGACGGTGAAGCCGGTGGCCCCGTCCACGGCGGTGAGCGGGACGCCCGCCAGCACCGGGGCACCGGTGGCGCTGCTCACGCCCGGGACGACCTCGACCTCGACTCCGGCCGCGGCGCACGCGGCGACCTCCTGCGCGCCGTGGGCGAGGACGAACGGGTCGCCGCCCTTGAGCCGCACGACGAGCTTGCCGGCGCGGGCGCGGTCGACCAGCAGCGCGACGATCTCGTCGTGGGTGAGGGTGCGGCGGGTCGGGGTGCGGGCGGCGTCGACCACCTCGACGTCGGGGCCGAGCCGGTCGAGCAGGCCGGTCGGCGCGAGCCGGTCGACGACCACGACGTCGGCGGCGAGCAGCCGGTCCAGGCCGCGCACCGTGATCAGGTCGTCGGCACCCGGCCCGCCGCCGACCAGCACGACCCGCCCCGTCACGCCGGCGCCTCGGCCAGCGCGGCGCGCAGCGCGTCGGCCAGCGCGGTCGACGTGGCCGTGTCGCGCACGGCGATGCGCACCCAGCGCGCGCCGAGCCCGGGGAAGGTCTCGCCCCGCCGGACGGCGAACCCGCGGCGCAGCAGCCGGGTCCGGACGTCGTCGCACGGCGTCTCGACGAGCACGAACGACGCGGCCGGCGCCGGCACGACCCGTACGTCCGGGATCGCCCCGAGGCGGGTCACGAGGTCGTCGCGCACCGCGCCGAGCGCGGCGGCCCAGGCCTCGGCCTCGACGACGGCGGCCGGCAGCGAGCACGCCGCGGCCGCCGCGAGCGCGGGGGCGGAGACCGGCCACGCGGGCTGCACGTCGCGCAGCCGGTCGACGGTCTCGTGCCCGGCCAGGACGTAGCCGGCCCGCAGTCCGGCGATCCCCCACGTCTTGGTCAGGCTGCGCACCACGACGAGGCCCGGGTGCGACTCCCCCGCCAGCGACTCGGGCTCGCCCGGCACGGCGTCGGCGAACGCCTCGTCGACCACGACGGTGCGTCCGGGCCGCAGCAGCGCCCGGAGCGCCCCGGCCGGGTGCAGCACGGAGGTCGGGTTGGTGGGGTTGCCGACGACGACGAGGTCGGCGTCCGCCGGCACCGCCGCCGGGTCGAAGCCGAACGGTGGCGCGAGCAACAGCCGCTCGACCCGGTGGCCGGCCGCGTGCAGCGCCGCCTCGGGCTCGGTGAACTGCGGGTGCACGACGACCGCGTGGCGGGGCCGCAGCGCCCGCGCGAGGAGCACGAAGGCCTCGGCCGCCCCCGCGGTCAGCAGCACCTCGCGCGGCGGCCGGCCGTGCCGCGCGGCCACGGCGGCGAGCGCGGCGGTCTGGTCGGGGTAGGCGACGACGTCGGCCTGCGCGATCCGCTCGCCGAGCCACGCCGGCGGACCGCCGGCCCGGACGTTCACGGCGAGGTCGACGAGCCCCGGCACGGTGTCGCGGTCGCCGTGGTGGGCGAGGTCGACGTCGGTCACGGCCCGGCCCCCGCACCGGCGGCGCAGGCGGCGACGAAGCGCTCGGCCATGCCGGGGTTCCCGGCCCAGTTGAGGTGCAGGTAGGACGCGTGGACGTTGCCGCGCACCGCACCGTCGGCGACGTCGGCCGTCCGGGTGCGCCACCGCCACGCTGGTTCGCCGTCGCCGCGGCCCACCAGCGCGGTGCGGTGGAACTCGTGCCCCCGGACCGTCGTCCCCGCCGCGGCGAGCACGGACGCCACCGGCGCCACCGCCTCGCGGTAGCCCAGCGTGAGCCGCTCGGTCATGACGGCCTCGCTGTCGAGCACGCCGCACATCTCGTGCTCGTCGAGTCGGCGACCGAGATAGAGCAGTCCCGCGCATTCTCCGGCGACCGGCATGCCGGCCCGGGCCCGCGCGGCGAGCTCGGCCCGCAGCGCGGCGTTCGCGGCGAGATCGGCGGCGTGGACCTCGGGGAAGCCGCCGCCGATGACGACGCCGTCGACGCCCTTGGGCAGCCGCTCGTCCACCATCGGGTCGAACGGGACGGTCTCGGCCCCCGCGGCGCGCAGCACCTCGGGTTGCTCGGCGTAGCCGAAGGTGAAGGCCCGTCCGGCGGCGACCGCGATCCGTGCCGACACCGGCGCCGGGGGCGGCGGTCCGATCTCGGGCACGTCCAGCGGGGGTGCCGAGCGTGCGAGGCGCAGCACCGCTTCCAGGTCGACCGCCTCGCGCACGACCTGGGTCAGTTCCGCGACGACGTCGAGCGCGGCCGCGCTGCGCTCGGCCGCGGGCACCAGCCCGAGGTGGCGTGACGGCACCGCGAGCGAGTCGCGACGTCCGATCGCACCGAGCACGGGGATGCCCAGCGGCTCGACGGCCTCGCGCAGCAGCGCGGTGTGCGCGGGCGAGCCGACCCGGTTGAAGATCACCCCGCCGAGGCGCACCGAGTCGTCGAAGGTGGCGAAGCCGTGCAGCAGCGCCGCGACCGAGCGGGCGGCGCCCGACGCGTCGACGACGAGCACGACGGGGGCGGCGAGCAGCCGCGCGACGTGCGCGGTCGACGCGAAGTCGGCCCGGCCGGACGCGCCGTCGAACAGCCCCATCACCCCCTCGACCACCGCGACGTCGGCGGGCTGCGGCGTGACCGCGCCGTGCGCGAACATCGGCACGATGCGCTCCTCGCCGACGAGGAACGGGTCGAGGTTGCGACCGGGCCGGCCGGCGGCGAGCGTGTGGTAGCCGGGGTCGATGTAGTCGGGCCCGACCTTGTGCGGCGACACGGTGAGCCCCGCCTGCCGGAACGCGCCGAGCAGCCCGGTGGCCACCGACGTCTTGCCCTGCCCGCTCGCGGGCGCGGACACGACGACGCGCGGCACGCGGAGCCCTACCATTCGATGCCCCGCTGGCCCTTCTGCCCGGCGTCCATCGGGTGCTTGACCTTCGTCATCTCGACGACGAGGTCGGCGGCGGCGATCAGGTCCGGGTGCGCGTCGCGGCCGGTGATCACCACGTGCTGGCGGCCCGGCCGCGCCCGCAGCGTGGCGACGACGTCGGCGACGTCGATCCACCCCCACTTCATCGGGTAGGTGAACTCGTCGAGGACGTAGCAGCCGAAGCGTTCGGCGGCGAGGTCGCGCTTGATCTGCTCCCAGCCCTCGCGGGCGTTCACCGCGTGGTCCTCCTCGGGGCCGCGCTGGATCCACGACCACCCCTCGCCCATCTTGTGCCACGCGACGGCACCGCCCTCGCCGGTCTGCTCGTGCAGCCGGCCGAGCGCGAGGAAGGCGGCCTCCTCGCCCACCTTCCACTTCGCGCTCTTCACGAACTGGTAGACGCCGACGTCCCAGCCCTGGTTCCAGGCCCGCAGCGCGAGGCCGAACGCGGCGGTGGACTTCCCCTTCATCGCCCCGGTGTGGACGATCAGCAGCGGCCGGTTGCGGCGCTGCCGGGTCGTCAGGCCGTCGTCGGGGACGCTGGTCGGGACACCCTGCGGCATCAGGCGGCCTCCCGCCAGGTGCGGACGGCCTCGGCCAGCGACCCGGCGGCGAGCTCGCCGAGCTGCACCGCCGACCCGCCGAGCTGACCGGCCAACGCCCCGGCGAGCCCGAGCCGTACCGGGCCGGACTCGCAATCGACCACCACGGCCGCGACGCCCTCGCGACGCAGCAGCTCCGCGGCGCGGCCGGGTTCGCCGCCCGCGGTGTGCCGGCCGTCGGTGACGACGACGAGCAGCGCGCGCCGGTCGGGGTCGCGCAGCCGCTCGCGACGCAGGGTCGCGTGCGCCTCGAGCAGGCCGGCCTCGAGCGGGGTGCGGCCGCCGGTGGCGAGCGTGGTCAACCGCGCCGCGCCGGCCTCGACCGAGGACGTCGGGGGCAGCAGCACCTCGGCGGCACCGCCGCGGAAGGAGATCATGCCGACCTTGTCGCGGCGCTGGTAGGCGTCGAGCAGCAGCGAGAGCACCGCGCCCTTGACCGCCGACATCCGTTTGCGCGCCGCCATCGACCCGCTCGCGTCGACGAGGAACAGCACCAGGTTCGACTCGCGACCCTCGGTGCGCGCGTCACGCAGATCGTCACGCTGCAGCACGAGCCCCGGGCCGCGGCGGCCGCGGGCCCGCTGGTGCGGCGCGGCCGCGGCGAGGGTGGCGACGAGGTGCAGCTGCCGCAGCCGGCCGTCCGGGACGCGCGAGCCCAGCACCCGACCGGTGTCGGTCTCGGCCCGTGAGCGTCGGCCGGCGGCGCCGCGGCCCACGCCCGGTGCCTCGAGGCGGCGGATGCGGTACGTCTCGCCCGGCGCCGCGGCCGCCTGGGTGCCGCCGCCGGGGCCGGCCGGGGCGTCCCGCGGTTCCGGCGGTGCCGTCGGCTGCTCCGGCGCTGCCGCGGTGTCGTCGGCGCCGCTATCGGGCTGCGCGTCCACCGGCCGCTCGGGACCGTCGCCGCCACCGTCGGGATCGCCGTCCGGTGGTGTCGGCGACGGGTCGTCGTCCGGCGGTTCCGGCTCGCCGAGCGCGTCGTCGAGCTGCTGCTCGTCGAGGCCCGGGGCGTCGAAGGGGTTGCGACGGCGGCGGTGCGGCAGGGCGAGCCGTGCTGCGACCCGGACGTCCTCGGTGCCGACGGTCTCGCGCCCCTCCCAGGCCGCGTGCGCGATCGCGGTGCGGGCCATGACGATGTCGGCGCGCAGGCCGTCGACGTCGAAGGCGGCGCACACGTCGGCGATCTGCAGCAGCGCGTGATCGGGCAGCGTCACCGACGACAGGGCCGACCGGGCGGCGGCGATGCGCTCCGCGAGCGCCGCCTCCTCGGCCGCGAAGCGCACGGCGAAGGCGTCGGGGTCGTCGTCGAAGGCCATCCGGCGCCGCACGACCTCGACCCGCGCCGCCGGTTCCCGCGGCGCCGCCACCTCGACGGTCAGCCCGAACCGGTCCAGCAGCTGCGGGCGCAGCTCACCCTCCTCCGGGTTCATCGTCCCGACGAGCAGGAAGCGGGCGGCGTGGCGCACCGAGACGCCGTCCCGCTCGACGTAGTTCGTGCCGAGCGCCGCGGCGTCGAGCAGCAGGTCGACGAGGTGGTCGTGCAGCAGGTTGACCTCGTCGACGTAGAGCACGCCGCGGTGCGCGGCCGCGAGCAGGCCGGGCTGGAAGCTCGTGACACCCCGGGTCAGTGCCGCCTCGACGTCCAGCGAGCCGGTGAGCCGGTCCTCGGTGGAGCCGACCGGCAGCTCGACGAGCCGCGTCGCCCGGACCATCGCCTCGGCGCCGGCCTCGTGCGGGCCGTCGGGGCACTGCGGGTCGGGCGCGGCGGGCGAGCAGGCGAACCGGCAGCCGGCCACCACGTCGACGGCCGGCAGGACCGACGTCAGCGCGCGGACGGCCGTCGACTTCGCCGTCCCCTTCTCGCCGCGGACGAGGACGCCGCCGATCGCCGGCGACACCGCGTTGAGCAGCAGGGCGAGGCGCATGTCGGCCATCTCGACGACGGCGCTGAACGGGAACTGGGTCACGACCCTCCTTCCTGGACTGGCACGCTGGCGGCATGAGCGCCGACAGCCGTGCCGTGCGGGCCGCGCTGGCGCATGCCTCGCGGGTGGGCGCGTACTTCGAGGTCGCCGATCCGGCCGGTGACGCGGCCGGTGGCTGGCGGCCGCTGCGCGAGCTCGTCGAGGACGGCTCGGTGCTGGCCGAGCGGGTCGCGTTCGCCCGCGACTTCCTGGCGCAGCGCACCGGGGCCGACATCGAGCTGCGCGCGTGCGCGTCGATCAACTCCCTCGGCGTCGTGTCGCGGCTGGTCGCCCCGGCGCTGGCCACCGCGTGCCTCGCCGGCGTGGTGCCCGAGCTGGGTGTCGAGCGCGTGGCGTGGCGACCGGCCGACGGCGGACCGCTGCCGGTCGCGTTCGCCGCCCCGGGGGGCCGCGTGGTCGACTCTGCCGCGGCGGCCGCCACGGCCCTGGTCGAGCTCGTGATCGAGCCGGTGGCGCGGCCGGTCCTGGACGCGTACCGGCGATGCTTCGCGGTGTCGCCGCAGACGCTCTGGGGCAACCTGGCCTCGGCCCTGAACGGCGCCGCCGGGATGCTGCCCGCCGACACGTCGCTCGATCCGCTCGACGTCGTCGCCGCTCTGCTCGAGCGGGCACCGCTCGCCGGCGCCGGCCGCTACGAGCCGTTCGCCGGGCGACGCTTCTTCGTGCGCGAGAACTGCTGCCTGTTCTACCGGGTCCCGGCCGGCGGCAAGTGCGCGGACTGCGTGCTCGTGCCCGAGGCGGCGCGACACGACATGTGGCGCGCCGCCGCGGCACGCTGACGGCTCAGCTCGGGACAGGATCGCTCCGTCGCACGGTCGGGCGCGGCGTCCCGCGGCCCAGCAGCCGGTCGGCGAGCGGCGCGAAGACCAGCCCGATCGCCGTCCACATCAGCAGCTGCGCACCGACGGAGTACAGCCGGAAGGTGAACAGCACGTCGGCCGGGAAGCCCGGGAAGACGATGTCACCGGCGGCGTTGCGCAACGGCAGCGGTGTCTCGGACCCGACGTTGCCGTACCCGGCGTCGCGGTTGGCGGCGAGCTCGCCCGTCGAGGGCAGCACGATCATCACGACGCCGATGGCCACGACGAACGCGGCGCCGGCGAGCAGCGCCGCCGTCCAGTTGCCGAAGCGTTCGGCGAGCCGCTGCCCCAGCCACACCGCCGCGATCAGGAACGCGACCGAGCAGGCGACGGTGACGAGGTAGAGCGCGCCGCGGGCCTTGATCGTCTCCTCGTGGCCGATCGCCGGCGGATTGGCCGGGTACTTCACGAACGGGACGAGGTAGAGGCCGAGGAACCCGCCGGCGGCGACGAGCAGCGCGATGGCACGCGGCTGCAGCCGGCCGACCCGCCCCAGGCAGATCGAGTACGCGACGGCGAACAGCGCGCCCATCGCGATGCCGAAGACGACGATGCCCACGCCGATGCCGAGGTTGCCCTGGACGGCCCGGCTGAACAGCTCGTGCTCGTGCTCCTCGACGTGGATGCCGTTGGCCCGGTCGAGGGCGTGCTGCGCGGCGTCGCGGTCGCTCTCGTAGTCGATCGCGGCCTGGATCTTCGGCTCGGCGAAGATGCGCGCGAAGACGAAGGCCAGGACGCCGCCCACGAGGCCGGCCAGCATGCCGCGGACGATGATGCGTGACTCCATGTCAGCGCTCCGCGCGGCGCGTCAGTGGCAGGGGAAGCCGAGGAAGTGCCGCGCGTCGTGCACGAACTCGTGCACCGCGGTGTTGTCGCCGAAGACCGAGGTCATGCCCTGGTCGACGCCGACGAAGTAGTAGGCCAGCAGCGCGAAGAGCACGACGGCCGCGAGCTGCAGCCCCGCCTTCGGCAGCGAGACGACGACGGGCGTCGCGGCGGTGGTGGGGGCGTGCGTGCTGCTCATGGTGAGCCTCCTTCGGGGATCGTGCGTCCCCAGTCGTCGGACGTGCTGCTGCGGCGTGCGACCTGACTCGCCCCGTACCTGCACGGGACTCACAGTGGCGCGACCGTCCCGGATTCTCACCGGAGTTCCCACACCGCAGTGCCCACCCACCCTAGGTGCCTTCCGAAGACGGGGTCAACGCGGCCCACCGATGCGGTGCGGCACACTCGCACGGTGCCCGCCCCGCCGTCGTCGTCCGTGCTGACGGTGGTCGGCATCGGCGCCGGCGGACGCGCCGACCTGTCCCCCGCCGCGTCCGCCGAGATCGCGACGGCCGCGGTGCTGGTCGGCAGCGAGCGGCAGTTGGCGCTGCTCGACGACGCGGCGACGACGGCCGAGCGGGTGCCGCTGCCGGCGCCGCTCGCGTCCGGGCTGCCCGCGCTGCTGCGCCAGCTCGCCGGCCGGCGCGCGGTCGTGCTGGCCAGTGGCGACCCGATGTTCTTCGGCATCGGGACGACGCTGGTGCGCGCCCTCGGCGCGGCCGCGGTCCGCGTCGTGCCGAGCCCGTCGTCGGTGTCGCTCGCCGCGGCCCGGCTCGGCTGGTCGCTGCCCGACGTCGAGGTGGTGAGCGTCGTGGGTCGGCCGCTCGCGCTGCTGCGCCCGGCGTTGGCGCCCGACCACCGCGTGCTGGTGCTGACGCCGGGCACGTCCGGAGCACGCGACGTCCGCGACGTGCTGGCGCAGGAGGGGTACGCGGCGAGCGAGGTCACCGTGCTGGCGCAGCTCGGCGGCCCGGACGAGTGGGTCGGGCCGGCCTCGGACGACCCGCACGACGCACTGGCGATCGTCGCCGTCGCCTGTCGCGCCGACCCCGGCACCGAGCCGCGGTCGCGGGCCGCGGCGCTGCCCGACGACGCCTTCGAACACGACGGCCAGCTGACCAAGCAGGAGGTCCGCGCGGTGACGCTGGCGGCGCTGCGTCCGCTGCCGGGGGCGCTGCTGTGGGACGTCGGCGCCGGGTCGGGCAGCGTCGGCATCGAGTGGCTGCGCACCCACCCGTCCTGCCGGGCGGTGGCGATCGAGCCGCGCGACGACCGCCGCGAGCGCGTGCTGCGCAACGCCGAGCGGCTCGGCGTCCCCGGCCTCGAGGTCGTCGCCGGCGCCGCGCCCAGCGCGCTGGCCGGCCTGCCGACGCCCGACGCGGTCTTCGTGGGCGGGGGCGTGAGCGGCGCGGGCGTGCTGCCCGCCTGCGTCGCCGCACTGCGTCCGGGCGGCCGGCTCGTCGCCAACGGCGTCACGGTCGAGACCGAGACCGTGCTCGCCGACACGTACGCCCGGCACGGCGGGACGCTGACCCGGCTGCACGTCGAACGCGCGTCGCCGGTGGGCGGGTTCACCGGCTGGCGACCCGCGATGCCCGTCACGCAGTGGTCCTGGACCAAGCCGGGACCCTCGGCGGGAGACTCGTGACCGTCCACTTCGTGGGGGCGGGCCCGGGCGCCGCCGACCTGATCACGCTGCGGGCGCAGCGGCTGCTCGCCTCGTGCCGGGTGTGCCTCTACGCCGGCTCGCTCGTACCGGCCGAGGTGCTCGCGCACTGCCCGCCCGACGCCCGCCTCGTCGACACCGCCGACCTCACGCTGGACGAGATCGTCGCCGAGCTCGTGGCCGCCGACGCCCGCGGCGAGGACGTCGTCCGGCTCTGCTCGGGCGACCCGTCCGTCTTCAGCGCCGTGGCCGAGCAGGTGCGCCGGCTGGAGCAGGCCGACGTCGCGTACGACGTCGTGCCCGGCGTCCCCGCCTTCGCGGCGGCGGCCGCCACCCTGGGGCGCGAGCTGACGGTGCCCGCGGTCGCGCAGAGCGTGGTGCTGACCCGTTTCGCGCAGCGGGCGACGCCGATGCCGGCCGGCGAGGACCTCACCACGCACGCCACCCCGGGGACGACGCTGGTGCTGCACCTCGCGGTCCAGGCGATCGACGAGGTCGTGGCGCAGCTGACGCCGCGCTACGGCGCCGACTGTCCGGTGGCCGTCGTCGCGTACGCCAGCCGCCCCGACGAGGTCGTCCTGCGCGCCACGCTCGCGACGATCGCCGCGCAGGTCCGGGCGGCGGGCGTCCGGCGGACCGCCGTCGTCGTCGTCGGGACGGCCCTCGCGGCCGCCCACTTCCCCGACAGCCACCTGTACTCGGCGTCCCGCACCCGCTGACCCTCGCCGGTGATCCACATCCGGTTACCGCCGTCCCGGCGACGGCAAGTGGATGTCGATCACGGGGTGGGGCGGCGCAGCAGGTAGGTGTCCATGATCCAGCCGTGCTGCTCGCGCAGCTCCGCGCGCCGGCGGGTGATCTCGGCGGCGACGTCACCGAGCCGGCCCGCGATCAGCACCTCGTCGGGCGTGCTGAGGTAGGCGCCCCAGAAGACCTCGAGGTCGGGGTCGAGCGCGGCGGCGGTGAAGCCCTGGTCGAGCATGACGACGGCGCTGTCGAGGCCGTCGGGCAGCCCGTCGGCGATGCGGCGGGCGGGCGTGACGTGGATCGGCTCGCCGATGCGGTTGAGCGGGATGCGGTGCGCCGCCGTGAGCGCGTGCACGCTCGTCACCCCGGCGATCACCGAATAGCCGAACTCCACGCGCCCGCCGGCGAGGATGCGGTCGATGACGCGCAAGGTGCTGTCGTAGAGCGCCGGATCGCCCCAGACGAGGAACGCGCCGACCCCGTCCTCGGCCAGCTCGCCGGCGATCGCGTCGGCGAAGCGGTCCGCGCGCGCGGCATGCCAGTCGGCGACGACACCGGTGTAGGCGTCGGCCCCGTCGGGGCGGCGCTCGCGGGGCGGGTCGGCGATCTCGACGACGCGGAACCTGTCCTGGTCGCGGACGTGGCGGCGCAGGATCTCGTCGCGTACGTCGAGCAGACCGGACTTCGCGGCTCCCTTGTCGACGACGAAGAACACGTCGACGCGGTTGAGCGCCGCGACGGCGGCGACCGTGATCTGGTCGGGATCGCCCGGGCCGATGCCGATGACGAGGATCTCGCGCACGGCCATAGTGTGGTGGACGTGCGCGTGCTGGTGCTCGGCGGGACCGGCGAGGCCCGCGACCTCGCCCGTCGACTGGTCACGGCCGGCGCCGACGTCACGAGCTCGCTGGCGGGCCGGGTCAGCCGGCCCGCGCTGCCGGTGGGCGACGTCCGCATCGGCGGCTTCGGTGGCGCTGCCGGGCTCGCCGAGTTCTTGCGCGAGTTCGCGCCAACCATCGTGGTCGACGCCACGCACCCCTTCGCTGCCACCATCTCCGCCAACGCGGCGGCCGCCTGCGCGGCGACGTCCGTCCCGCTGCTCGTGGTGTGCCGCCCCGGCTGGACCGCGCGGGCCGGCGACGACTGGACCCGGGTGTCCGACATCGCGGCGGCCGCCGAGCACGTGCGGACGTCACCGGCAGGCACCGTCTTCCTCACCACCGGACGGCGCGACCTCGCCGTGTTCGCCGACGACGACCGGCACGACTACCTGGTGCGGATCGTCGATCCGCCCGACGTGCCGCTGCCGCCACGCACGACCCTGCTGCTCGACCGCGGCCCGTACGACCTCGACCGCGAGCGCGCGCTGCTGCAGGCGCACGACGTGCGGCTGCTGGTGACGAAGGACAGCGGCGGCCCGCTCACCGTCGCCAAGCTGGACGCCGCGCGCGAGCTCGGCGTCCCGGTGCTCGTCGTCGACCGGCCGCCGCTGCCCGACGGGGTGACCGCCGTCGACACCGTCGACGCGGTGCTCAGTCGGCTGCCGGGTAGCGCCGCGGGGTGAAGACCCGCGGCTCGCCGGTGACGGCCAGCGTGCGCGTCTGCGAGGACCCGACGATGAGCAGGCAGCGCATGTCGACGGTCTCCGGGTCGAGCTCGCCGAGCGTGGTGACGGTGACGGTCTCGTCGTCGCTGCCCACGGCGCGGCCGACGACGACCGGCGTGACCGGGTCGCGATGGCGCAGCAGCACGTCCCGCGCGTCGTGCAGCTGCTGCCGTCGGGTCTGCGAGGCCGGGTTGTAGATCGCGATCGCGAGGTCGGCCCGCGCGGCGGCGTCGAGGCGGGCGGCGACGACGTCCCACGGCTTGAGCCGGTCGGACAGCGAGATCACCGCGTAGTCGTGGCCGAGCGGCGCACCCGCGCGGCTCGCGACCGCCTGCGCCGCCGTCAGCCCGGGGACGATGTCGACGGGCACGCCGGCGTAGCGCTCGTCGGTCGCGGCCTCGAGCACCGCGCTCGCCATCGCGAAGACGCCGGGGTCGCCGGAGGAGACCACCGCGACCCGGCGGCCGCGGCGGGCGAGGTCGAGGGCGAACTCGGCCCGCTCGGCCTCGACCTTGTTGTCGCTCGCGTGGCGCCGCTGCCGCGGGTTGGCCGGGACCCGCGCCACGTAGGTGGAGTAGCCGACGACGTCGTCGGCGGCGGCCAGCACCGCCATCGCCTGCGGGGTCAGCCAGTCACGACCGGCCGGCCCGAGCCCGACGACGTCCACCCGCCCACCGGCCGGCGCCGCCGCGGTCCCGCCGCCCGTGGCGGTGGCGACCGGGTCCTGCGCGGCCTCCGGGCCGGGGACGATCACCAGCGACATGTACGGCACCGAGGCCGGGTCGACGTCCCCGGCCCGCTCGGTGCGCTGCGACGCGGCGGACGCCCGTTCGACGTAGTAGGCGTCCTCGATGCGGCCGGCGTGCTTGAGCGCGTCCTGGACACCGGCGAAGTGGCGGGAGACCTTCATGATCGCGGCGGCGTCGGTCTGCGCCAACCGCTCGGCCAGGACGTCCGGCGGCAGCGTGCCGGGCAGCACGGTGAGCACGTCGTTGCCCTCGACGAGCGGCTGCGCGAGCGCCGCCGCGGCCGCGCTGACCGACGTGACGCCCGGGACGATCTCGGTGCGGAACCGGCCGGCGATGCGCTTGTGCATGTGCATGTACGAGCTGAAGAACAGCGGGTCGCCCTCGGCCAGCAGCACGACGTCGCGGCCCGCCGCCAGGTGCTCGGCGAGCCGGGCGGCGGCGGCCTCGTAGAAGTCGTTGATGGCGCCCTCGTAGCCGCCCGGGTGCTCGGTCGTCTCGGTGGTCACCGGGTAGACGAGCTGCTCCTCCACCTGCCCGTCCCGCAGGTACGGCTCGGCGATCGCGCGGGCGACCGAGCGGCCGTGCCGCGCCGAGTGGTAGGCCACGACGTGCGCCGCGCCGATCAACCGGGCCGCGCGGACGGTCACCAGCTCGGGGTCGCCCGGGCCGAGCCCGACGCCGTAGAGCGTGCCTGCTCCGGTCGGTGCCGCCATCACTCCTCCTCGCTGGCGATCGCGTTCACCGCGGCCACCGCCATCGCGCTGCCGCCGCGGCGGCCGTGCACGACGAGATGCTCCAGGCCCGACGCCGCGAGCGCCTCCTTCGACTCGGCCGCGCCGATGAAGCCGACCGGGATGCCGAGCACGGCGGCCGGCCGCGGCGCGCCGTCGGCGACGAGCTCCAGCAGCCGGAACAGCGCGGTGGGCGCGTTGCCGATCGCCACGACCGCGCCGTCGAGGCGCGGCAGCCAGTGGTCCAGCGCGGCGGCCGAGCGGGTGTTGCCGATCCGCGCAGCCAGCTCGGGCACGCCGGGGTCGGACAGCGTGCACACGACGTCGTTGCCGGCCGGCAGCCGCGAGCGCGTGATGCCCGAGGCCACCATGTGCGCGTCGCACAGGATCGGCGCGCCGGCCAGCAGCGCCGTCCGCGCCGCAGCGACCACCTGCGACGAGTACCCGAGGTCGCCGGCGAGGTCGACCATGCCGCAGGAGTGGATCATGCGCACCGCGACGCGGGCGACGTCGACGGGCAGCCCGGTGAGGTCGGCCTCGGCCCGGATCGTCGCGAACGACCGGCGGTAGATCTCGGCGCCCTCGTGCACGTAGTCGTAGCGGGTCTCAGCCATGCACGGCCTCCGTCCGGTAGCCGGTCCCGGTGGCGACCATCGTGACCTCGACATCGGACGTGCGACCGCACGCCCGCTCGCAACCGACCCAGTGCACCCGCCGGCCGGGATGGGCGCGCAGCCCGCCGGCGGCGTCGGCCTGCACGTCGGCGTGGGCCTTGGCGCAGCGCGGCCGGCCGGCGCACGCGCTCACCAGCCGCCAGGGTGAGGCGGGGTCGGTGACCAGGCCCGCGTCGCCCGGGTCGGCGCCGGCGGTGGGCTGCGGGATCACGACCGAGCGCCACGGGGTGACCCGGACGCGCGGGGCGTGGGCCCCGAGCCACCGCGCCTGCGCCGACGTCAACCGGCCGAGCGGCGGCGCGACGACGAGCGCGACGCCGCCGTCGAGCCGGGCGACGCGACCGAGCGGCGGGGGTCCGGACCGCGCGCGGACGACGCCGTCGTGGCGGCGCTCGGCCGCCGGTCGGCGCCAGGCGCCGCCCGCGCCGGCGAGGAACGTCCGCGCCTCGTCGACCATGCCGCGCGCGACCTCGTCGGGCCGGTCCCCGGCGCCCACGACCCGCAGCACGTCCGGGGCCAGGCCGGCGATGTCGCCACGGCCGTCGTCCAGACCGAACAGGAAGCGGCCGGACAGGCCGTCGAGGCCCGGGTCGTGCCGCAGCCGGTCGTCCAGCGCGCGCACGTGCGCGGTGAGGTCGAGCGGCGCGGTGCGCTCCGGCGGCGCGGTCAGGCCGGCGAGCGGCGACGCGAGCACGTTGCGGACGAGGTCGCGCGCCGGCACCGGCAGCAGCCCGGCCGCGGTCATGCGGCGCGCCAGCTCGTCGGCGCCCGCCGCCGTCATGCCGCGCACCTGGACGTTGCCGCGCGACGTCAGCTCGAGGCGGCCGTCGCCGACCGCGTCGGTGGCGTCGGCGAGGGCGTGCAGCTCGGCGGCCCCGAGCCGTCCGCCGGGCAGCCGTACCCGGGCCAGCAGCCCGTCCGCGGCCTCGATCAGCCGCAGCAGCCCCGGACAGCGGTCCGCGGCGAGGGTCGGCGGGGTCGGCGGCACAGCGGCCGATCGTACGGGGCGCCTGCCGCGCCGCGGACGCGCACGTCACCCTGCCTCCGGTGTCACACGGCCCGTGTGCAGCCCGTATACGCACTGCACACGGGCCGCATACGGGCTGCACACGCGCTGTCGGACACTCGCCGGGGCGGCACCCGCCGGGCCGCCGGTCCGCGCGGCGGCGCCCGGCCACGGCGCCGGTCACGGCGCCGGAGACGGCGCGACCGGCACGGTGACGCTGTGAGACGCTGGGGCGGTACCGGAGCCGCAGGAAGCTGGTGCGAGTCCAGCGCGGTCCCGCCACTGTGAGTCCGATCGTGATCGGGCGAGTCAGGAACTGCCCCGGTGCGTCACAGCCGCCATGCCCGGGCGCGGACCCGGGCCGTGAGGAGCCCCGCGTGAGCACCATCGTCCTGCTGTCGACATCGGACACCGACCTGCTCTCGGCCCGCGCGAGCGGCGCCGACTACTGGCTGGCCAACCCGGCCCGCGCCGACGGCGGCCCCGATCACCAGCAGTCGAGCGGGACGTTCGAGGCGGCCGAGCTGATCGTCGTCCGGCTGCTCGGCTCGCCGGACAACCTGTGCAGCGGGTTCGCCCGGTTCCAGGACGCGGGCAAGCCGATGATCGTGCTCGGTGGCGAGGCGACCCCCAACGCCGAGCTGATGGCGCTGTCGACGGTGCCCATCGGCGTCGCGGCCGAGGCGCACCGCTACCTGGCCGAGGGCGGCCCGGCCAACCTCGCGGGGCTGCACGCGTTCCTCTCCGACACCGTGCTGATGACCGGCGAGGGGTTCGACCCGCCCACCCCGATGCCGTCGTGGGGGCATCTCGACGGTGTCGCGCCGGCCGTGGACGCGGAGCGGCCGACCGTCGCCGTCCTGTACTACCGCGCCCACCAGCTCGCCGGGAACCTGAACTTCGTCCGCACCCTCGACGCCGCGGTCGAGGCGGCCGGCGGACGCGCGCTGCCTATCTTCTGCTCGTCCCTGCGCGCGCCCGAGGACGCGCTCGTCGACACCCTGCGCGCGGCCGACGCCGTGATCGTGACGGTCCTGGCCGCCGGGGGGACGACGCCGGCCGCGGCGCAGGCCGGCGGCACCGACGAGGAGTGGGACGCCGCCGCGCTCAGCGGGCTGGACGTGCCGGTCCTGCAGGCGATGTGCCTCACCTCGTCGCGCGACGCCTGGGTGGAGTCCGACGACGGCCTCTCGCCGATGGACGCCGCCAACCAGGTCGCGATCCCCGAGTTCGACGGTCGCATCATCACCGTCCCGTTCTCGTTCAAGGAGGTCGGCGAGGACGGCCTCACGCATTACGTCGCCGACCCCGAGCGCGCCCGGCGCGTCGCGGGGATCGCCGTGAAGCACGCGCGGCTGCGCCGCATCCCGAACGCCGACAAGCGGATCGTGGTGATGCTGTCGGCCTACCCGACCAAACACGCCCGCATCGGCAACGCGGTCGGCCTCGACACCCCCGCATCCACCGTCGGGCTGCTCGCCGCCATGCGCGACGCGGGGTACGACCTCGGCCGCGATGTCGCCACCGACCTCCCCGGCGTCGACGAGCAGGACGGCGACGCGCTCTTCCACGCCCTCATCGCCGCGGGCGGGCAGGACGAGCAGTGGCTCACCGAGGAGCAGCTGGCCGGCAACCCCGTCCGCATCGCCGCCGCCGACTACCGCCGCTGGTTCGACACCCTCGACCCGGTGCTCCGCGACGCGGTCACCGAGCACTGGGGCGCCGCCCCGGGCGAGCTGTTCGTGGACCACTCGAACTCCGCCGACGGCGAGATCGTGCTGGCGGCGCTGCGCTCGGGCAACGTCGTGGTCATGGTGCAGCCGCCGCGCGGCTTCGGCGCCAACCCGGTCGCGATCTACCACGACCCGGACCTGCCGCCGAGTCACCACTACCTCGCCGCGTACCACTGGGTGCGCGAGCAGTTCGGCGCCGACGCGGTCGTGCACGTCGGCAAGCACGGCAACCTCGAGTGGCTGCCCGGCAAGACCGCGGGGCTGTCGGCCGCGTGCGCCGCCGACGCGGCGATCGGCGACCTGCCGCTCGTGTACCCGTTCCTCGTGAACGACCCGGGCGAGGGCGCGCAGGCCAAGCGGCGCGCGCACGCCACCATCGTCGACCACCTCGTCCCGCCGATGGCCCGGGCCGAGAGCTACGGCGACATCGCCCGGCTCGAGCAGCTGCTCGACGAGCACGCCAACATCGCGGCGATGGACCCGGGCAAGCTGCCCGCGATCCGCGCCCAGATCTGGACGCTCATCCAGGCGGCCAAGCTCGACCACGACCTCGGGCTGGACGACCGGCCGCACGACGCCGAGTTCGACGACTTCCTGCTCCACGTCGACGGCTGGCTCTGCGAGATCAAGGACGCGCAGATCCGCGACGGGCTGCACGTCCTCGGCGGCGCCCCCGTCGGCGAGGCGCGGGTGAACCTGGTGCTGGCGATCCTGCGGGCACGGCAGATGTTCGCCGGCGCCCGCTCGCTGCCGGGCCTGCGCGAGGCGCTGGGCCTCGTCGAGGGCGCCGGCGTGGACGCCGACGAGCACGAGGCCGAGGCCCGCCGCCTCGTGCAGGCCCTGGAGGACGCCGACTGGTCGCCCGCCGCCGTCGACGGGCTGGCGAGCGGGACCGTCGCCGACGTGCTGCGTTTCGCCGCCACCGAGGTCGTGCCCCGCCTCGCCGGCACCGCGGCCGAGATCGACCACGTCCTGCACGCGCTGGCCGGTGGCCACGTGCCCGCCGGCCCGTCCGGCTCGCCGCTGCGTGGACTCGTGAACGTGCTGCCGACGGGGCGGAACTTCTACACCGTCGACCCGCGCGCGGTGCCGTCCCGGCTGGCGTGGGAGACCGGGCAGGCGATGGCGAACTCGCTGCTCGAACGCCACCTCGCCGACACCGGCGAGTACCCCGCGTCGGTCGGCCTGTCGGCGTGGGGGACGTCGGCGATGCGCACCAGCGGCGACGACATCGCCGAGGTGCTGGCGCTGCTCGGCGTCCGGCCGGTCTGGGACGAGGCGTCGCGTCGGGTCAGCTCGCTCGACGCGATCCCGCTCGCCGAGCTGGGGCGGCCCCGCATCGACGTCACCGTGCGCATCAGCGGGTTCTTCCGCGACGCGTTCCCGCACGTCGTGACGATGCTGGACGACGCGGTGCGGCTGGTCGCCGACCTCGACGAGCCGGCCGAGTCGAACTTCGTCCGCGCGCACGCGCAGGCCGACCTCGCCGAGCACGGCGACGAGCGCCGCGCGACCATCCGCATCTTCGGCTCCAAGCCCGGTGCGTACGGCGCGGGGCTGCTGCCGCTGATCGACGCGCGCAACTGGCGTGACGACGCCGATCTCGCCGAGGTCTACGCGGCGTGGGGCGGCTTCGCCTACGGCCGCGGGCTGGACGGTCGCGAGGCCCGGCCGGACATGGAGACGGCGTACCGGCGCATCGCGGTGGCGGCGCACAACACCGACACGCTCGAGCACGACATCGCCGACTCCGACGACTACTTCCAGTACCACGGCGGCATGATCGCGACCGTCCGCGCGCTGACCGGCCGGGCGCCGCGCGCCTACATCGGCGACTCGACCCGTCCGGACACCGTGCGCACCCGGTCGCTGGCCGAGGAGACCGCGCGGGTGTTCCGCGCCCGCGTCGTCAACCCGCGCTGGATCGATGCGATGAAGCGCCACGGCTACAAGGGCGCCTTCGAGCTCGCCGCCACCGTCGACTACCTGTTCGGCTACGACGCCACCGCCGGCGTCGTCGAGGACTGGATGTACGAGAAGCTCGCCGACAGCTACGTCCGCGACGCCGACACCCGGGCCTTCTTCGAACGGTCCAACCCGTGGGCGCTGCACGGCATCACCGAGCGGCTGCTCGAGGCCGCCGAGCGCAAGCTCTGGGACTCCCCCGACCCCGAGACGCTCGACGCCCTGCGCCGGGCCTACCTCGAGACGGAGGGCGACCTCGAGGACCGCTGACCCCGCCGAGCGCTCGGTCGGCATCCCGACCGGTCGCCGTCCGTGCGACCACCCGACGGGTGCGTGACCACCCGGCGGTGGATGGGGACCCTGAACTACGGGGGCCCGGTGCAATGTCGGACCCGTCTGCTTGGATCGGCGGTGTCGACTCGGCACGCCCGAGCCCGGCACTCCTACGCATCAAGCCGCGGTGCGCACCCGGATCGAGCCGGAGGCTCCGTGCTGCGCCCACGTCGTATCGCCGTCATCGCCCCCTCGCGTTCGCCGCTGGCCGAACCGTTCTCCGGCGGGCTGGTCGCGCACGTGTGGGCCCTGTGCACGAACCTGCTGCAGCGCGGTCACGACGTCACCGTGTTCGCCTCGCCCGGCAGCGACCCGCGGCTGCCGCTCAGCGACATCGCCCTGACCGGGCCGGTGCTGTCCGAGGACGCCCGCGCGGACGTCTCGATGCCGCCCGACGTCGTCCTGGACGAGCACCACGCCTACCTCAGCGTCATGATGCAGCTGGCCGCGCAGCCGGGACGCTACGACGTCGTCCACAACCACAGCCTGCACCACCTGCCCATCGCGATGGCACGCTTCGTCTCCACGCCGATGGTCACGACGCTGCACACGCCACCGACGCCGTGGCTCGAGAGCGCCGTGCAGTCCGGCCCGCGCACCGCGATGCGCTTCGTCGCGGTCAGCGAGCACACCGCCGGGCGCTGGCGGCCGCTGCTCGACCACGTCGACGTCGTGCCCAACGGCGTCGACCTCGCGCGCTGGCCGGCCGGGCCCGGCGGCTGCGACCTCGCCTGGACCGGGCGGCTCGTGCCCGAGAAGGCGCCCCACCTGGCGATCCACGCCGCGCGCCGCGCCGGTCGCCGGCTCGTCCTGGCCGGCCCCGTCGACGACCGCGACTACTACAAGCTCGAGATCGAGCCGCTGCTCGGCGACGACGTCGTGCACGCCGGCCACCTGGACCAGGCGGCGCTGTCGGAGCTGGTCCGCACGTCGGCGGCCGTCGTCGTCACCCCGGTGTGGGACGAGCCGTACGGCCTGGTCGTGGCCGAGGCGCTGGCGTCCGGCACCCCGGTCGCGGGTTTCCGTCGCGGCGGCGTGCCCGAGGTCGTGGACGACAGCTGCGCCCGACTGGTGCGCGGCGGCGACATCGCGGCGCTGGCCGGTGCGATCGACGAGGCGGTGCTGCTGCCCCGCGCCGCGGCGCGGGCCCGCGCCGAGCAGGCGTGCTCGCTGGAGCTGATGATGGACCGCTACGAGGCGCTGCTCACCGGGGCCGTCGCGGCATGACCGCCCCGGCCCGCACTCCCGCACCGTGATCGGCTACTACGTCCACCATCACGGCAGCGGGCACCTGACCCGCGCGAGCACCGTGGCCGCCGCGTGCGCCGAGCCGGTCGTCGCGCTGTCGTCGCTGCCCGAGCCCGCGGCGCACCCGTTCGCGGGCTGGGTCACGCTGCCGGCCGACCCGCCGCTCCCCGGCGCGATGGACGCCGACGCCGGCGGCGCGCTGCACTGGGCCCCGGTGGAGTCACCGGGCTACCGCGCGCGGATGCGCCGGCTCGTGGAGTGGGCCGCGGCCGCGGGGCCGCGGCTCGTGGTCGTCGACGTCTCGGTCGAGGTGGCGGCGCTGCTGCGACTGACCGGCGTGCCGGTCGCCGTCGTCGCGATGCCCGGCGAGCGGGACGACCCGGCCCACACCCTCGCCTACCGGCTGGCGACGGCCGTGCTCGCGCCGTGGCCCCGTGAGGTCTACGACCCCGCGTACCTGCGGCCCTTCGCGGCCAAGACGACGTGGACGGGCGCGCTCTCGCGCTTCGACGGCCACCCGGCGCCGCCGGCCCCGCAGCCGGGCCGGCTGCTGGTGCTGCTCGGCACCGGCGGCACCGAGGTCACCGGTGCCGACGTGGACGCGCTCGCGGCCGCGACCGGCTGGCCGACCCGGGCCGCCGGGGTGGCCGGCCGCCCGCGCAGCGAGGACGTCCTCGCCGACCTGCACGCCGCCGAGGTCGTCGTGACGCACGCGGGGCTGAACGCACTCGCCGAGGTGTCGGCCGCCCGGCGGGCCGCGGTGGTGTTGCCGCAGTCGCGCCCCTTCGCCGAGCAGCACGCGACCGCCGCCGCGCTCGACGACGCCGGGCTGGCCGTCGTGCTGCCCGGCTGGCCGGCGGCCGAGCGCTGGCCGGCGGTCCTGGCCGCCGCCCGCGAGCGGGGCGGCGCGGGCTGGGCCCGGTGGAACGACGGGAGTGGGGCGCGGCGCTTCGCCGCCTGCCTGGCCCGCACCGCCCTCGTCGGGGCACCGGCGTGACCGCCCGGACCGCCCTCGTCGCCGGCCGCACCGCCGTCGTCACCGTGGTCTCCGGCCGGCACGCGCACCTGCGCACGCAGCGCGAGTTCCTCGCCCGGTGCGTCCCGGCGCCGGCCGTGCACGTCGTGGTCGCGATCGACGACCCGCAGGTCGCGGCCGTCGTCGACGCCCGACCCGACCTCCCCACCGAGCTGCTCACGCTGCCCACGACCGGTGCCGGACTGCCGGTGGCGGCCGCCCGCAACGCCGGCGCGGCGGCGGCGATCGCGGCCGGCGCCGACCTGCTCGTCTTCCTCGACGTCGACTGCGTGCCGGCTCCCGACCTGCTCGCCCGGTACCGCACCGCGGTGGCGACCCGCCCGGACGCGCTGGTCTGCGGCCCGGTCACCTACCTGCCCCCCGCACCGGACGGCGGGTGGACGGCGCCGGCGCTCGTCGCCGCCCGGGCGCCGCACCCCGCCCGCCCCGACCCGCCGGCCGGTGCGGTCGAGGAGGTCGCGCCCGAGCTGTTCTGGTCGCTGTCGTTCGCACTCCCGACCTCGCTCTGGGCGCGGCTGGACGGCTTCCACCCCGGGTACGTCGGCTACGGCGCCGAGGACACCGACTTCGCCGCGAGCGCCGCCCGGGCCGGCGTGCCGACCGCGGTCGCGGGCGGCGCCGATGCGTTCCATCAGCACCACCCGGTCAGCCGGCCGCCGGTCGAGCACCTGGACGACATCCTGCGCAACAGCGCGGTGTACCTGCGCCGGCACGGCGAGCTGCCGATGGCCGGCTGGCTGGCCGCATTCGCCGAGCGCGGGCTGATCACCGCCGACCGGCCGCCGCGGCGCACGGCCGCGGTGCGGGTCGCGACGGTCCCGGCGCGGCACGACTACCTCGACGCCGTGCTCCCGCCGACGGTCGAGCGGGTCGCGACCGAGCGCGTCGCCGGGTGGGATCCCGACCCGTTGCTCGACCCGTCGGTCTTGCGCGAATCCGCGCAGGACGTCGACGTCGTGCACCTGCACTTCGGGTTCGACCATCTCGCGCCGGCGGACCTGGCGGCGTGGCTGCGCTGCCTGCGCGAGCTGCGGCTGCCGCTGGTCGTGACCGTCCACGACCTGCGCAACCCGCACCACCCCACCCGCGACCGGCACGACGCGCACCTGGCGCTCGTGCTCGCCGCCGCCGACGCGGCACTGACGCTCACCGACGGCGCGGCCGCGGAGTGCGGAACGCGGTTCGGCCGGCGGCCCGAGGTCGTCGCCCACCCCACGCTGCTCGACACCGTCCCGGCCCGGGTGGACGCCGCGACGACCGTCCTCGTCCCGCTCAAGGGGCTGCGCGGCAACGTGCGCGACCCGCTCGACGTCGTGCGCGCCGCCGCCGAGGGCGCGGCGGCCGCCGGCGGACGGGTCCGCGTGCTCGTCGGGCCGACCGTGCTCGACCGGCCGGAGCTCGCCGGGCTGGCCGCACTGGCACCGGACCTCCCCGTCGACCTCGACGTCGCCCCCTACCTGCCGCACGACGAGGTCGTCGCGCGCGTCGCGGCCGCGCACGCCGTCGTCCTGCCCTACCGCTGGGGCACGCACTCGGGCTGGACGGAGCTGTGCCGCGACCTCGGCACGCACGTCGTCGCGCCCGACTGCGGCCACCACCGCGCGCAGTGGGACGCCGTCACGACCTACGGCAACGACGAGCAGCGCGGGCTCGACCGCGGCTCGCTGCGCGCCGCCGTGGCCGCGGTCTGCGCCGCGCCCCGCCCGGCCGCCGCGGACCGCCGCGGGCGCGAGGCCGAGCGCGACCTCGTCCGCGCGCACCACGACGCGCTCTACCGCCGGGTGACCGGGCGATGACCGATGTCGTGCACCTCGTCGTCGGGCCGGCCGAGCACGGCGTCGTGCGGCACGCGCGGCTGGTCGCGGCCGCCTGCGGGCAACGCACGCTGCACGTGGCGTCGATCGACGAGCTGCCCGCCCGCCCGGACGCCGACGTCGTCCACCTGGCCTGGACCGACCGGCTCCTCGGCCCCGCCCTCGACGTCTCCGGCGCGGCCTTCGAGCGCGTGGCGGCGTGGGTCGCCGCCGCCGGCGCCTCCCTCTCGGTGACCCTGCACGACGTCCCGCACGACGACAGCGACCTGCAGCGGCGGCGCCGGGTGCTCTATGCCCGGGTGATCGCCGCCGCGCGGGGGGTCGTCGTCAACAGCCGCACCGAGCTCGCCCTGGTCGAGGGTCTGCCGCCCGGCAGTCTCGACGCCGTGCACTCGTTGCGCGCCGTTCCCCTGCCGCTGGAGCCCGCCCACCCGGCCGAGCCCGGGGGCTCGCCGTTGCCCCCGGCCAGCGTGACCGTGCTCGGCTTCGTCTTCCCCGACCGCGGCTACGACGAGGTCGTCGCCGCGCTCCCGCCGGGCAGCACGCTCGCCGCGGTGGGGCGCGCGTCGGACGGCCACGACGACCTCGTCGCCCGCTACGCCGCGCAGGCGGGCGAGCGCTGGCTGCTCACCGGTTACGTGCCCGACGACGCGCTCGCGGCGTATCTGGCCGATGCCGCCGTGCCCGTCGCCCCGAACCGCCGGGTGACCGCGTCGGCGTCGATCAACACCTGGCTGGCCCACGGCCGCCGACCGCTCGTGCCCGCCTGCGCGTACACGCGCGAGCTCGCCGCCGAGCGCCCCGGCGCGGTGGAGCTCTACGACCCGGACGACCCGGACGCGCTGGCGGCGGCGGTGCGCGCCGCCCTCGCCGACCCCGGCCGCACCCGGCTCGCCCCCGGGACGCCGCGCGGCCCGGCGGTCGCCGACGTCGCCGCCGGCTACCGCGAGCACCTGGCGGCCTGTGCCCCGCCGGCCGTCCGGCACGCCGACGGCCGGCCGGTCGTGCCCGGCAACCGCTGGGACCTCCTCGCGAGCGAACCCGCCGACCCGCCGTCGGTGAGCGTCGTGATCCCGTACTACGACGCGCAGCGCGAGCTCGACCTCGTGCTCACCGGTCTCGCCGCGCAGGACCACCGCGGCGCGCTCGAGGTGGTCGTCGTCGACGACGGCTCCCCCCGGCCACCCGACGTGACCGCGGCGGCGGGCGTGCCGGTCCGCGTGCTGCACCAGGACGACCAGGGCTTCCGCGCCGCCGCCGCCCGCGACCTCGGCGCGCGAGCCGCCCGACACGACGTCCTCGTCTTCCTCGACGGCGACACCGTCCCCGAGCCCGGCTTCGTGCGCGAGCTGACCCGGCTGCCCGCGCGGTGCCCGGACGTCCTGGCCGTCGGCCGGCGACGCCACGCCGACCTCGCCGGACTCCCGGCGAGCGCCCTGGCCGACTGGTGGCACGGTCGTGTCAGTCCCCCCGAGCTGACCGAGCCGGCGTGGCTGCGGGACGCCTACCGCGACACCGCCGACCTGCTGCACGCCGACCGCCGGTCCTACCGCTTCGTCATCAGCGCCGTGCTGTCGATGTCGGCCGAGCTGTACCGGCGGGCCGGCGGCTTCGACCCGCGGTTCGTCGGCTACGGCGGCGAGGACTGGGAGCTCGCGCACCGGGCCCGCAACGCCGGCGCCGTGCTCGCGCACGTGCCGGCAGCGGTGGCCTGGCACGACGGCCCCGACTGGGCCGACCGCGGCGACACCGACACCCGGACCGCGGGCAAGGACCGTGAGACGCTCACCCTCGCCGCGCTGCTGCCCGACCCCGAGTCCCGCGGCCCCGGACCGTGGCTGCCCTACCCCTCGGTCGTGGTCCGGGCGGGGTGCGTGGGCGACGTCGACGCGCTCGCGACCGTCCGCTCTGCCCGGGCGGCCGGTGCCGACTGCTCCTTCTGGTTCGCAGCGATCGACGGGCCGGGCGCCGAGCACGTCCTCGCCGGGCCGGGTGTCCAGCTGGGCGACCCACCGGCCGACGTCCTGGCGCGGGCGTGGTGCCACGCCGAGCTCACCGCACCGGCCGACCTCGCCGACCTCATGACGCTCGCCGCGCTCGCCGAGCGTCACGGCCGCGTCGACACCCCGGCCCTGCGGCTGCGCTCGGCGCGATCGCTCGCGCGGGCCCGCGGCGACGACGCGCTCGCCGCGCTGCTGTTCGGGCGGCACGAGCGCACCGCCCCGGCACCGCGGCCGGGACGCGACCTCGCCGGCCGGCTCCGGCCGGCCGTCGCCCCGGGGGGTCAGCCGTGACCGGTCAGCCGTTCGTAGGCGCCGACCTCGGTGCCGAGCGTCCACTCGCCGATGCCGGTGAAGGTGGCGAGGACGTCCTCGTGCGACCAGTCCTCCTCGACGTGCACCTCGTACGGATTGCCCTCGATCTCGTGCTGGGGGTAGTGCACGATCGGGATCGACAGGTAGACCGCGCGGCGCGCGACCGCCGCGCACCGCTCCCAGACGGCGATGCCCTCGGCCCGGGTCATGTGCTCGACGACGTCGCCCAGGATCACGACGTCCGCCGCGGGCAGCTCGGCGGTGCGGACGTCGCCGATGACGATGCCGTCGTAGTACTCGGACAACCGGTACGTGGTCACGTACGGCTCCCACACCTCCAGGCCGACGATGCGCTCGATCGGCAGGCCGGCGAGCAGCTTGGCGTACGTCCCCACGCCGGGGCCCACGTCCAGCACGGTGAGCGGGCCCGTCCGCGCGAGCGCCGCGATCCGTGCCCGCGTCCAGTCCTTGCCCTCGGTCGAGCTCATCGGCATGGCGGCAGTCTGGCAGCCGGGTCGCCGCTCGCCCGGCGCCGGGGGGCCCGGTGAGCGGGCGGACGGTCGTGGTGTGGGGCAACTGCCAGGCCGCGCCCGTCGCCGACCTGCTGCGGGTGCCGCTCGCCGCGGCCGGGTTCGCGGTCGTGACGGTGCCGCCGGTGTACCTGGTGACGCCCGCCGAGCTCGCCGCGGTGCACACCGCGGTCCGACGGGCGGCGGTGCTGATCAGCCAGCCGGTGCGCGAGGAGTACTCCCACCCGGGCTGCGGCACGGCGGCGCTGGCCGCGCAGCTGCCCGCCGACGGCCGGCTGCTGACCTTTCCCGTCGTCCACCACGTCGCGGCGTTCCCGTACCAGGCCCATGGTCACGACGGCGCCGGCCGCCGCGTCGACGCCCCGCTGACCGACTACCACGACCTGCGGGTGGTCGAGGCGGCCGCGGCCGGGCTGACCGTCGAGGAGACGGTAAGCCGCTGGCCGCGCCCGGCGCCCGACGCGGTCCGTGCCGTGGCCGCGGACTCGCTCGCCGAGCTCGCACGCCGCGAGCGGCCGCTGACGGTGCAGGTCACCCACCGGCTCGCCGACCCGGGCGCGCTGTGGACGATGACGCACCCGGGCAACGCCGTCCTCGCGGGCATCGCCGCCGACCTGCTCACAGCCCTCGACGTGCCCGGCGAGGTCGTCCCACCCGCCCGCGAGTACCTCGGCCAGCGGCGCGCCCCGGTCGAGCCCGACGTCGCTGCCGCGCTCGGTGCGGCCCCGGACGGCGGCCGGGACGTGTGGGTCGTCGACGGTCGTCCGGTGCCCTTGGCCGAGGTCGTCGCGACGCAGCTGCGCCACTACGCCGAGCGCCCGGACGTCGTCGCCGCGACGCTACGACGCAACGCCGCCCGGCTTGCCGTCCTGTCCCGCTGAGGGAGGGGACGGCGCTACTGCAGGTACCCCTCGACCTCGCCCACGCTGCGCTCGTGGGCCGAGCCGGGGTCCTCGCCGGTCTCCTCCCGGGCGCGCCGCTGGCGCAGCAGGTCCCACGCCTGGTCGAGCTGCTCCTGGACGTGACGCAGCCGCTGCCGCTGCTCGTCGGACAGCCCGCCCGGCGTCGCGCGCAGCGACTTCTCCTCGGCGACCAGCTCGTCGATGTGGTGCAGGATCCCGCTGTCACTGTCGGTCATGGCTGCATCCTTCCCCGCGACCGCCGGGATCGGTCAGGGCGCCGTGGGCCGCTCGGCGACCTCGACGCCCATGGCGGTGAGCAGGGCCACGCCGAGCGGCACCAGCTGCTCGGCCTCCACCCGCACCGCCGCGCCGGCCAGCGCGCCGGCACCCCGCAGCGAGTCCAGGGACGAGCCGTGCAGGTGCAGCCCCTCGACGTCGGCACCGGTGAAGTCCACACCCGTCAGCTCGCAGTCGAGCAGGGCCGAGCGACGCAGCCGCGCGGAGGAGAAGTCCGCCTCGGCGAGCGAGGTGTCGCAGACCCACAGGCACGACGACTGCGCGCCGCGGAAGCTCGCCAGCGTGGCCACACCGCGCTCGATCACGACGTCCTCGAGCGCGGCCCCGCCGAAGTCGGTCCCGGTCAGCCGGCAGTCGACGAAACGCACCCGGGTGAGCCGGGCGCCGTCGAGCACCGCGCCGGCGAGGTCGCAGCCCTCGAACACGACGTCGCGGCACACCAACCCGTCGAACCGCCGCGAGGTCGCGTCCACGTCCTGCCAGACGCACTCCACCATGTCGAGGTCGTGGACGCGCTCGGGGAGCAGCAGCGACGCGTCGGCGCGCAGGCCGTCCCAGCTGCGGACGCCGGCGAGATCCGCGCCGGCGTCGGCGAGCTCGGCGGGCAGGTCGGGGCGCGTGGGGACGATGCGCCGGTCGCGTCGGCTGGCCATGCCCGCACCCTGCCACGGGCCACCGACGCGCCCGCCGGACGGCCGGGCGCTCGACGGGGCCGGCCGCCGAACGGCCACCCGGCACGCGCCGTGGCCGGGCATTTCCGATACCTCCGGGTAACACCGATAGTTGGTCGTCCTAGCAAAATTCGCCCGCCGACCGGCTCGGAGCCCGCGTGATCTCATTCCCCCGGCGCGCCGGCTCGCGCCTGCTCGGCCTCGGTGCCGCGCAGCCCGACCCGACCCGCACCGCCGCCGAGCTCGGCGCTCCCTTCGACAAGCCCGGCGCCTGGGTGCAGGCCCGCACCGGCATCGCCGAGCTGCGCCGCGCCGGGTCCGCCGAGGAGATCGCCGCGCTCGCCCGTGCGGCCGCCCGGCAGGCGCTCGCCGCGGCCCGGCTCGCCGAGCAGGACGTCGACCTCGTCATCACCGCGAGCTGCAGCGCGGGAACCGGGCCGTGGGACGTCGGCAGCCTCGCCGCCGACATCGCGCCGCGGGCCGGGCGGATGCAGCTCAACAGCGCCTGCAGCGGCTTCAGCTACGCGCTGGCCACCGCGGACGGCCTCATCCGTACCGGCGTGGCCGAACGCGTCCTCATCGTCGCGGCCGAGTGGATGAGCGGCCTGGTCGACCCGGCCGACCTCGGCACGTCGATCATCTTCGGCGACGGCGCGGGCGCCGCGGTCGTGGGGCCGGCCGAGGGCGGCCGCACCGGGGTCGGCCCGGTCGTCTGGGGCAGCGACGGGTCGGCCGGCGGGCTCATCGACTGCGGTCCGCAGGTCGGTGGCCGGATGCGCATGGCCGGGCGGGCGGTGTTCCGCTGGGCCGTCGAGCAGATGCCCGGCATCGCCGCCGAGGCCTGCGCCCGGGCCGGGGTGAACCTCGCCGACGTCGACGTCTTCGTCCCGCACCAGGCGAACCTGCGCATCATCGACGCGATCGCCGCGCGGCTGGGGCTCACCCGCGCCGTCGTCGCCGGGCACGTCACCTCGGCCGGCAACACGTCCGCGGCGTCCATCCCGCTGGCGTTGACGCAGCTGCTCGCCGAGGGTCGCGCGCGCAGCGGCCAGCTCGCCCTGCTGCTCGGCTTCGGCGCCGGCCTCGCCTGGGCCGGGCAGGTCGTGGAGGTGCCCTGACCCCCGCCGTCCCCGGGGCTGGGAGGATCCCCCGGTGACCCCGGGCGACGACGCGACGATCCGCGTCCGGGGCGCCCGGGTGCACAACCTGCGCGACGTCGACGTCGACCTGCCGCGCGACGCGCTCGTCGTCGTCACCGGCGTCTCGGGTTCGGGGAAGTCGTCGCTGGCGTTCGGGACGGTGTACGCCGAGGCGCAGGCGCGCTACCTCGAGTCGGTCGCCCCCTACGCCCGACGGCTCATCGACCAGGTGGGCGCGCCGGACGTCCGCGAGATCACCGGGCTGCCGCCGGCGGTCGCGCTGCGCCAGGCCCGCGGCGCCCCGCAGTCCCGCTCCACCGTCGGGACGGCGACGACGCTGTCGAACCTGCTGCGCATGCTCTTCTCGCGCGCCGGGGACTACCCGGCGCGCGCCCCGCGGCTGGACTCGGACGCGTTCTCCCCCAACACCCCGGCCGGCGCCTGCCCGACCTGCCACGGCCTCGGCCGGGTGCACGAGGCCACCGAGGCCTCGCTCGTCCCCGACCCGGGCCTGTCGATCCGCGACCGCGCGATCGCCGCCTGGCCCGGGGCGTGGCAGGGCAAGAACTACCGCGACATCCTCGCCACGCTCGGTCACGACGTCGACGTGCCGTGGCGCGAGCTCCCGCAGGCCGAGCGCGACTGGATCCTGTTCACCGACGAGCAGCCGGTCGTCACCGTCCGCGCCGAGCGCGAGGCCCACCGCATCCAGCGGCCGTACCAGGGCACCTACCAGAGCGCGCGCCGCTACGTCCTGCACACGCTCGCCACCACCCAGAGCGCGACGCTGCGCAGGAAGGCGCTGGCCCACGTCGAGGTACGACCCTGCGCGTCGTGCGGTGGTGCCGGCCTACGCCCCGAGGCGCTGGCCGTCACGCTCGGGGGCGCGACCCTCGCGGACCTCGCCGCGCTGCCCCTCACCGAGCTCGCCACGCACCTCGCCGGGGCCGCGCACGGTGACGTCGCGCGCAGCATCGTGCCCGACCTCGTCGCGCGCGTCGACGCGCTGGCCGAGCTCGGGCTCGGCTACCTCGCCCTGGACCGCGCGACCCCGACGCTGAGCGCCGGGGAGCTGCAGCGGCTCCGGCTCGCCACCGCCCTGCGCTCGACGCTGTTCGGCGTCGTGTACGTCCTCGACGAGCCGTCGGCGGGGCTGCACCCGGACGACACCCGCGCACTGCTCGGCGTGCTCGACCGGCTCCGCTCGGCCGGCAACTCGCTGCTCGTCGTCGAGCACGACGTCGAGGTCATGCGTCGTGCGGACTGGCTGGTCGACGTCGGTCCCGGCGCCGGGACACACGGTGGCCGGGTCCTGCACAGCGGGCCGCCCGCCGCGATCGGCGAGGCTCCGGACTCCGCCACCGGGCGCTACCTGCTCGACCCGCCGCGTCCCCGTCCGCGTCATCGGACCCCGACGGCCACCGTGTCGCTGCGCGGGGTGACGCACCACAACCTCGCCGGCGTCGACGTCGACGTCCCGCTCGGGGTGCTCACCGCGGTGACCGGGGTGTCGGGGTCGGGCAAGAGCTCGCTCGTCCTGGGCGTGCTCGCGGCCGCGGTGCGCGACCACCTCGGCGGTGCCGGTCCGCGCGCCGACGAGACCGCGGCCGACGACGAGACCGCGGCCGACGACGACGCCACCGGCACCGGAAGCGATCCGGGCGGGACGGCCGAGACGATCACCGGCCTCGACGCGATCGCCCGCCTCGTCGAGGTCGACCAGCGGCCGATCGGCCGGACGCCGCGCTCCAATCTCGCCACCTACACCGGCCTGTTCGACGCGGTGCGCAAGCTCTTCGCCGCCACCGACGAGGCGCGGCGGCGCGGCTACTCGCCCGGCCGGTTCTCCTTCAACGTCGAGGGTGGCCGCTGCGACCACTGCCAGGGCGAGGGCTTCGTCGCCGTCGAGCTGCTCTTCCTCGCCGGCACCTACTCGCCGTGCCCGGTCTGCCACGGTGCGCGGTACCTCCCCGAGACGCTCGAGGTGCGCTACCGGGGCCTGTCCGTCGCCGACGTGCTCGCGCTGAGCGTGGACGACGCGGCGGACTTCTTCGCCGACGTGCCCGCGGTGGCCCGCAGCCTCGCGACGCTGCGCCGGGTGGGGCTGGGCTACCTGACGCTCGGCCAGCCGGCGACCGAGGTCTCGGGCGGCGAGGCCCAGCGCATCAAGCTGTCGACCGAGCTGCAGCGCACCCGTCGCGCCCACACGCTGTTCGTCCTCGACGAGCCGACCACCGGCCTGCACCCCGCCGACGTCGACCTGCTCCTCGACCTGCTCCACTCGCTGGTCGACGCCGGGCACTCCGTCGTCGTCGTCGAGCACGACATGGGCGTCGTCGCCGGCGCCGACCACGTCGTCGACCTCGGCCCGGGCGGTGGCGACGAGGGCGGCCGGGTCGTCGCCGCGGGCACGCCGGCCGAGGTCGCGCGCAGCGCCGGACGGACCGCCCCCTACCTCGCCGCGATCGTGGCCTGAACCGCTCGGATTCCGAGCAGTTCGGTCCACGATCGGGTCAGGGCCACAGCGCGCGCCATGACGATCGGCACGACGTTCGAGGCGTACGTCGGCGAGCGCCGGGGCGCCCTGCGCCGGTTCGCCGTCGTGCTCTGCGGTGACCCGGTGCTCGCCGAGGACCTCGTGCAGGACGTCCTCGCCCGGGTCTTCGAACGGTGGGCACAGGTCTCGGCCGCCGACAGCGTCCACGCCTACGTGCGCCGGATGCTCGTCAACGAGTTCCTCACCTGGCGCCGCCGGACCGGCCGGACGCGCAGCTACGCCGACCTCGACGCGTACCTGACGCCCGTGGCCGACCCCGCCGACGGTCGGGCCGACGCGCTCGCGCTCGTCGCCGAGCTGGCCCGGCTGCCCCGGCAGCAACGGGCGGCACTCGTGCTGCGCTACTACGAGGACATGCCCTACGCCGAGATCGCCGAGGTGCTGGGCAGCGGCGAGAACGCCGCGCGCAGCAACGTCTCCCGGGCGCTCGCGAACCTCCGTATCGAGCTGGCCGGCGACCCGCCGGCCGGCTCCCCGTCCCGAATGGAGGCACGTCCGTGAGGACCGAAGCCGACCTGCACGCCGCGTTCGCCCTGCTGGAGCGGATCGCGGACGAGACCGCGACGCCGTCGCCCGCACCTCCCGAGCGGCCCGCCGCGGCCGCGCCGAAGCGGTCCGGCGGCCGCAACCGGCCGCTCGCCGTGGCCGCGAGCGTCGCCGCCGTGGCCCTGGTCGCCGCGGCGGCCCTCGTCCTCGCCGGCCGGGACGGCGAGCGGCACCGGGTCGCCGACCCGCATCCGTCCGGGTCGACGGGCACGTCGCGGTCCGCCGTGACGATGCCGCCGGCCGTCAGCGCCCTGCGCACGCTGCCGTGGCGCACGCTGGCCTTCACCGTCGACCACCCCGGCCTGCGGCCCGCCGGCGTCCTGCTCGACCGCGACGTCCAGATCCTGCAGCTGGTCGGCACCGCCGGCTCGTACGTCGTGCGCGTCTATCCCGACGGCGCGAAGGCACCCGTCACCACCGCCGGGGCCACGCCGGTGACGGTCAACGGCCGACCCGGCGTGTACGCGCAACTGCGCGCCGACCCGGTCGGCGCGCAGCGCGGCGTGGCCTGGCAGTACGCGCCGGGTGCCTGGGCGAGCGTCGCCCGCAGCGATGCCGGGATCAGCCGCCGCGCGGGCATCGCCCTCGCCGAGGACGTCGGCGTCGGCAGGCCCTCGGTCGTCCGCACCCCGGTGCTCTTCGCGCCCGGCTCCGGTCTCACGACCGGCTCGTGGCTGACCTCGCTCGGCAACGACCCCCACAACGCCGGCCAGCACGGGTACTCGGGGTGGAGCGCGCTCTACGACCTGCGACTGGGCAAGGCCTCGCTGACCGTCACCGCGGACGCGATGCCGCGTGACCTGCCTGGTCGTGCGGGCACCGACCAGGTCACGATCCACGGCCGGACCGCGTCGGTCACCGTCACCTCGACGTCGCGTGCGGTGTCGATCGACTACGACGGCCCCGTGCTCACGATCGAGGAGCAGCCCGAGCAGGACATCGGCGGCGGGTTCCGGCTGTCACGGGCCGACCTGCTCGCCGTGGCACGCTCGGTCACCCTCGTCCCCCACCCGGCCGACGTCACGACCTGGCACGACGCGCGGGAGGCACTCCCCCACTGACGGGCGGATCGTGGACCGAACCGCTCGGAATGCGAGCAGTTCGGTCCACGATCGAGGGGTTACCGGGTGACGGTCAGCCGGCCGGCCGCGGTCTTGCCGATCGCCCGGTACTGCGCCGAGCCCGAGTAGCGGACGTACAGCCGCCAGGTGCCCTTGGCGAGCTTCGGCACGGTGAGGGCCTGCAGCGCGGCCTTGCGCACCGAGACGGCGACCGAGGCGGTCTTCCCGCCGCGGACGAAGTACACCCGCACCGTGCCGGTCGGGGCGACCGGACCCGACGCCGTCCGCACGACCCGCACCGCGGCCCGGCCGGTCTTGTGCGACGTCGGCTTCTTCGTGATCGCGAGCCGCGCCTTCGCCGTCGCCTTCACGATGCGCAGCGTCGTCGCGGCCGACGACGCCTTCGTGGTGCCGTTGCCGGCGTAGGCGGCGCTCACGCGGTACGTGCCGACGCCCAGCGTGCGCGGCAGGGCCACCGACGCGCGGCCGGCCTTGTCCAACGTCGCTGCGTAGCGGCGCGAACCGATGCCGACCGTCACCTTCCCCGCGGCGGCCTTGCCGGCCCTGGTGACGGCCACGGTCGCCTTCAGCGCGGTTCCGAACGCAGCGGAGCTACGCGACAGCGTCACCCTCGCCGTGGACGCCACGACCTCCTGGCCGCTCAGCACGAGCGGCACGGCGGCGTCGAGGCTGCGGTCGGCCGGGTCGGTGCTGTAGGTGGCGAGGACGTAGCGCACCGAGGGGTCGAGCGCACCCGCCGCGACGTCGACGTACGCGTAGCCGTAGCCGGCGTCGAACCCGGAGCCGTCCACCTCGGTGGCGGCGACGGCACCCGTGCCGTCGTAGCTGCTGCCCCGCGCGCTCCACACCGCGGCCGGCACGACCGCGTCGTAGTGGGCCGGCGTCGGTGCCGGGTAGCCACCGGCGAGCGCGAGCACGGAGAAGCCCTTCGCGGCGTCGAGGACGGGCAGCGCGTCCTGGTCGTTCGGCCGCCGGACGAGGGTCGGCGTGGTCGGTTTCGGCAACACGTGCAGCACGCCCGGGGTGCCGGCCAGCCTCTCGCGGCCGTTGTCGGCGAGAATGCGCAGAAGTGCGTCATTCTGCTTCTCGGTGACGCCGAGAATCGTGTGGTACGACTCGTCGCCGAAGCCGGCGAGATCGGTCCAGGTCTTGCCCTCGTCGGTGCTGAGCTGCGGCTTGTACTTCGGCGTCGGGTAGCCGGTGAAGTACGCCTCGAAGGTGACGTCGTTGCCGGCGAACACCGTGGTGGCGGAGGTGCCGCTGGCCACCGCGAGCGGTTTCGCGTCGCCGACGGTGAGCCCGGCGCCCGTGGAGTAGGTGCCCCGCTGCCCGTTGGTCACGACCGCCCGGTAGGAGGTGTCGGAGTCGGCGGCGGTCACCGTCGGCACGGTCAGCGTCGAGCTGTGGGCGCCGGCCACCGTCTTCCAGTCCGGCGCCGCGGCGGGGCTGCGCTGCCAGCTGTACCGGAGGTCGTCGCCGGTGGCGGTCACCGAGAACGTCGCGTCCTCACCCGTGACTGCGGCGACGCCCACCGGCTGTGCGGTGATCTTCGGTGCGTCCGCGAGCGGCTGCGTGGCCGGGAGCGCACCGGCGAGGCCGAGCTCGATCGGCAGCGGCGGCTTCTTGGGGTCGGCCGACAGCCCGCTGCTGTGCCAGTAGGACGAGAGCCCGGTGCGGTACTGGAAGTCGACGAACGGCGTCGGCCACGATCCCCAGTGCGGGTTCGCCTGCTTGACCTCGTCGGTGATCACCGACGTCGCACGCCGTCCCGAGTCGGGGTCGTCGGGCTTGTTGAGCGGGTAGTAGTCCACGCCCTCGTAGACCGGGGTCGCGGCGATGTCGTCACCGCTGATGCTGACGTCCTTCAGGTCGAGCACCCGCACGCCGATCTGCGGCGGCAGCGGGGTCTTCGTCGTGGGATCGGCCAGCGAGGACGTGTACCCACCCACGGTGGCGTAGATCGCGCCGGTGCCGTCGCCGTCGGTCACGAGCTTCGGGTCCTTGACGTACCAGGGCACCGCACCGCCGTAGGAGTTGACGGTCAGGGCGCCCGTCCACTGCACGGTGGTCGCGCCGGTGTCGGGGTCGGTGGTGCCGGTGCCGTCGACCCACAGGCCGCGTTGGGCCGCGTCGCCGGGCGCCATCTCGGCGCAGCGGTCGTCCGCGGTCACGGTGACGGCGGAGCCGTCCAGGCCACGCTTGATCAGGTGCAGGTTGCCGTCGACGGTCTTGTAGGTCGACTCGGTCCCGTCGCCGATGCCGGCGACGAACTGGTTGCACGAGCCGTTGGCGGCGGCGCCCTGCCACACCGCGTTGACGCCCCATTCGAAGGTCGCGTGGTCGATCGAGCGCGACGCGGCGGCGGCGGTGCCGGGGACGGCCAGGGTGGCCAGGCCGAGAGCGGCGGCCAGCCCTACGCCGGCGCCACGAGCGCGGCCGCGGCCGCGCCCTGTCCGGTCCGGGCGGGTTCGCCCGCTGGTGGGATACATTCGAGGCTTCCTTCCTCAAGGAATCTGTGGCGCCGCCGGTCGGCGACGCCACGGGCAACGGGGCCGGGCGTCGCATGCCCGGCCCCGTTGGCGTGCGGGGCGCGTCTCGTCCGCGCCGTGGGATCGTCAGCCGGGCAGCGGCCCCGTCGCCGTGTCGCGGCCGGCGGCGCCGAGCTCGCGCAGGACGTCGACGTTGAGCTCGAACGCGGTGACCGCCTCGGCCACCACACCGTCGCGCTGCGCGGCGGTGAGCGGCGCGTCGTCGAGGCGGCGACGGTACTCGTCGCGGAACGGTTTGATCTTCGCGATCGCGTCGAAGCGGTAGAACGAGCTGGAGCGCTCGCCGTCCTCGCCGTAGGCGCGCTCGACGCTGCGGCCGACGACCTGTCCGCCGGACAGGTCGCCCAGGTAGCGCACGTAATGGTGCGCCACGTACGCCTCGGGCCGGGTGGCCGCGTGCGTCTCGAGCCGCGCGACGTACGTCGTGGTCGCCGGCAGCACCAGCCGCTCGGCGACCTCGCGCCACTGCGGCGCGAGGTGGGCCAGGTCGCGTTCGATGCTCGGCACCCGCATGAGCTCCGGGATCACGAACGCGCCGGCCACCGGGTCGGCGGCCCACCGCTCGGCGACCCCCTCGAGCGCCCGGTAGATCGCCCAGTTCTGGACGACGAGCGCGACGTACCCGCGGAACGGCACCCGGCCGGCGACGAGGTCGGCGACGAACGGGGTCGTCTCGGCCCGCTCGTGCGCGTCGCGGGTCGCGGCGCGCAGCCGGGCGGTGAGGGGAGGGCCGGCCACGGTGTCGACGGTATCGACCGTGCCGATCGTGCCGGTGCGCTCCGGCGCCGTCATCGGTGCGTCCCGCGGGTGCGGCGACCGAGCGCGAGCGCGCCGGCCCCGGCGGCGCCGAGCAGCACGGCGAGCACGATGCCGTCGCGCAGGTCCGACCCGGTCGAGGCCAGCCCCGCCGTGCCGGCGACCGGCCTGGTCACCGCGTCGGGCACGAGGTCGGCGGCGTCGCTGCCGGTCGCGGTGGTGGTGTCGACCGCGCCGGCCGCGGCGTCGGGGTCGGTGGTGCCGGCGGCGTCGGACGCGCTCAGCACGATCGTCGCGTCGTCGAGCGCCTGGCCGACCTGGTAGAAGCTCGTGCCGTTGAACTCGAAGGCGGACGTGTCGCGGATCGCGACGTGCGCGACCCGCGTCAGCCGGCTCGCCGTCGTGCTCCCGGCGGCGGGGTCGACGGTGAGCGAGGCGAGGGCGACGTGCTTGCGCGTGGTCGGCGCGGCCGCGAGGGCACGGGCGCCGGGCTCGTCGACCTGCAGCGTGGTGTCGGCGTAGAGCACGCCGGTGTCGCCCGACACGGTCACCGCGGGGTTGGCGAGGGTGAGCGTGAAGTAGTGCGCGGGGTAGCTGAAGGTGACCGCGCCGCCGAACTGCGTGGCGAAGCGCGACGGCGACGTGTAGCTCTGCTGCGTGCTGAACGGCCAGCGGTAGGTGCCGCTGTTCGCCTTGCCGGCGACCGCCTGGTCCTGCGCCAGGATGGTCGCGCCGTCCTTCGCGACGATGCTGTTGCCGCTCGGTGCGGCCACGTAGGCCCGGAAGCTCTTCTTCATGCCCCAGGTGAGGGACCCGCCCTGGACGCCGTCGACCAGCCGACCCGTCGCGCTGCTCGACGGGGCGTCCGACGACGGGGTGGCCGTGCCCGGGGTGGTGGCCGTGCCCGGGGTGGTGGTCGTGTCGGCCGGGTCCGGTGCCGGGGTGGTCGTGGTGTCGGTCGGGTCCGGTGCCGGGGTGGTGGTCGTGTCGGTCGGGTCCGGTACCGGGGTCGTCGTGGTGTCGGTCGGATCCGGTTCGGTGACGGCCGGCCAGGTGACGTCCAGCGGTCGGGCCACCTTCGCGGCGTCGCGCGAGCCGCCGCTGGCGAACCAGTAGGACGACTGTCCCGTCAGCTGCTGGAAGTCGACGTAGCTCTGCGGGAACGAGCCCCAGTACGACGCGTTCTGCGTGGTCTTGGCCGTCTGCGCGGTCGCGCCCGACGGGGTCGTCACGGCGACGCCGACGTAGTCGGTCGGGGCCGTGATGCCGGTGGCGGTGACCTGCACACCGTGCAGCGTGGCCAGCGTGATCGTCCGCGGGCTGATGGCCACCCACGTGGACGTGTCATCGCGGTCGGCGCCGTACCCCGAGGCCGTCGCGGTGAGCGTGCCGGTGCCGTCGGCGGCGACGTGCAGCGCCGGGTCGGTGGCCGACCAGTAGGTCAGCCCGCCGTAGAACACCGAGGTGAACGACCCGGTCCAGGCGAGATCGGCCGTCCCCTTCGCCGGGTCGACCGTGCCGTGACCCGCGGCCAGGACCACGCGGTTGCGGGTGAGCGACGTCGTGGCGGCCGCACTGACCGCAGCGCCCTGCGCGTCCTGGCACTTGGTGCTCCAGGTGGGCTCGGCGTACGTGCCGGCCGCGTCCGGCTTCTCCACGGTCACGTTGCCGGCACGGGTGGAGTAGAAGCCGTCGGCCTGGGTCCACAACCGCGACGAACCGGTGTTGCCGGCCTTGCCTGCGGACAGGAAGTTGCAGCCGCCGAAGAACGCGCCCCCGCCCTGCTCGTCGGACACCGCCCAGGCCAGCGAGACCCCGGTGACCTGCGATTCGCTGGCATGGGCGTCGGTGGCGAGGGTGACGGTCGCCGTGGCGGCGGCGACGGCCACCGCCCCTGCGGCCAGGACGTGGAGGGACTTGCGCATCGGTGGTGCTCCGATCTCGGGCTGGGCCGGGTGGTTCAGGGCTGGGCAGGTCGTGGGTGGGGCAGGTCTGGGTGGGGCAGGTCGTGGGTGGGGCAGGTCGTGGGTGGGGCAGGTCGTGGGTGGGGCGGGTCGGTGGGTGGGACGGTCAGTCGGCGGTGCCGGTGCGACGGCGGCGCAGCAGCAGGCCGGTGGGGACGGCGACGAGCAGCGCCCCCGCGGCCACGAGGCCGACGACGAGCCCGGCGTTGCCACCGCCGGTCTCCTCGGTGCTCGCCGCGGCCGGCGATTCCGAGAGGCCGGCGACGGTCGGCGAGGTCCGCGGCGCCGGGGTCGTGACGGTCGCGGCCGCGCTCGTGGTCGCGACCGCGCTGGTGGTCGCCGTGGTGCGTCGCGCCGCCGAGGTGCGTGGCCGGGACGTGGTGCGCGGTGCGGCGGCCGCGGAGTGGGTCCGTCGGGGCGCGGCGGACGTCGCCGCGGCCGGCGCGGCGAAGGTGACCGGCGTGAACGTCTCGTTGCGAGGGTTCACGACGCCGTGGGCGCCGATCGTGATGATGCCGCACTGCTCGCGCCGGCAGTCGATCGTGCTGACGCCGCCGCTGCGGCCGCGCGCGGGGAACGTCGCCGACGGGACGACGAGGTCGGTGCTCCAGCGCCCCTTGGCCGAGACGGTGCCGCCGTTGGCGGCGTAGGCCGTCGGGTCGCCGGGGAAGGCGACGAAGCGCTGGTAGCCGTGGTTGTCCTTCTGCTCGGTGTCCTGGACGTAGACGTAGTTGGTGCCGCTCACGCCGCCCTGGCTCGGCCGCCACGTCCCCCGCACGACGCCGAAGAACACGTAGACCCCGCCGAAGCCGTTCTTGACCGACTGGAAGTGGGTGCCGCGCAGGTGCAGCGTCGTGGCGTAGTCCGGGTCGGCGGTCCCGGGGGCGACGGAGACCTGCGCCGCCGGGGCCGCGCCGGCCGGGGCGGGTGCCAGCCCGCCGGCCGACACCGCGAGCAGGGGGGCGACGAGCAGGGCCGCGGCGGCGACACCGCGGCGGCGGGACGTGCGGGTGCGGGTCATACGGTCGTCCTCCTGGACTCGACGACGGACTCGGCGGCGGACTCGACGACGGACTCGGCGGCGGGCCCGGTACCGACAGGGTCGGGCTCGGGACCGGCGGACACCGCCGCCCGGCGGGGCCCGACGACGATGCCGCCGGTGACGGGGTGGGTGAGGACCTCGATAGGCAGGCCGTAGGCGCCCTCGAGCAGGTCCTGGTCGAGCACCTGCGCGGGCGTCCCCACGGCCAGCAGCGCACCGCCGGCGAGCACGGCGATCCGGTCGGCGTAGGCCGCCGCGAGCTGCAGGTCGTGCAGGACGACGAGGACGGCCCGCCCGCCCTCGGCGTGGCGCCGCGCGCTCGCCATGAGCTGTTCCTGGTGCAGCAGGTCGAGCGCGGCGGTCGGCTCGTCGAGCAGCAGCACGCCGGTGCGCTGGGCGACGACGCGCGCGAACGAGACGCGGGCCTGCTCGCCCCCGGACAGCGTCGGGTAGCGGCGCTGCGCGAACTGCTCGACGTCGGCCGTCGCGAGGGCCTCGGCGACGGCCTCGGCGTCCTCGTCCTCGGCGTCGGTGCCCGCCCACGGCGCCCGTCCCATGCCCACGACGGTGGCCGCGGTGAAGGGGAACGCGAGCTCCGGGCGCTGGGTCAGCACCGCGCGACGGCGCGCGAGCCAGGTCGGGTGGGTGCCGCGGGCCGGCGCGTCGCCCAGCGTCACCGTGCCCGCCGTCGGGCTCTGGTCGCCGGCCAGCAGCGCGAGCAGGGTCGACTTCCCGGCGCCGTTCGGCCCCACGACGACGAGCACCTCGCCGGCGACCAGGTCGAGGTCGACGTCGCGCAGCAGCCAACTGCCGCCGATGCGCAGTCCCAGTCCACGCGCGGACATCGCGGTCTCGCCCGGTCGCGGCACCGGCGGCACGGTCGCGTCGACCCGCACCAGGCGGCGCACGGCGTCGACCGCACCGCCGACTGCGGTGGTCACCGCACTGCTCACGGCGCTCATGCCCACCCGCCCGCGCGGGAGCGGGTGCGGCGCAGCAGCCAGAAGAAGAACGGCCCGCCGACCAGGGCGGTCAGCATGCCGATCGGCAGGTCGGCGTAGTGGATGGCCGTCCGGGCGACGAGGTCGGCGCAGGCGAGCAGCAGGCCGCCGGCCAGCAGGCTGGCCGGGACGAGCACCCGGTGCCCCGGCCCGACCGCCATGCGGATGAGGTGCGGCACGACGAGGCCGACGAAGCCGATGATGCCGCTGAAGGCGACGGCCGCGGCGACCATGAACGTCACCAGGACGATGCTGACCAGGCGCAACCGCTCCACGTGCACGCCGAGGTGCCGCGCGGCGCGGTCGCCGAGGGCGAGCAGGTCGAGGCGGCGGGCCAGCACCATGGCGCCGACCAGGCCGACCGCCGCCATCGGCGCCACGATGGCGACGTAGCTCCACCGGCTGCCGTTCAGGCTGCCCAGCTGCCAGAAGACGATCTGGTCGCGCGCGGTCTGCGACCCGAAGAACAGGCAGAAGGCGAGCCCCGCACCGGTCACCGCGTTCACGGCGATCCCGGTGAGGACGAGCGTGACGACCTCGCTGCGGCCGTTCGACCGGGAGAGGACGTACACCGTGAGCACCGTGACCAGGCCGCCGACGAAGGCCGCGGCGGGCACGGTGAACTGGCCGAGGACGCCGATGCCGGCCACGATCACGATCGCCGCGCCGACGGCTGCCCCCGAGGACACCCCGACGACCGCGGGCTCGGCGAGCGGATTGCCGAAGATGCCCTGCATGACCGCGCCGGCGGTGGCGAGCACCGCGCCGACGAGCAGCGACATGATCACCCGCGGCATGCGGACCTGCCACAGCGTCGCCTCGGCGAAGCGGTCGTGGACGGGATGGCCGAGGTGCAGCGGCCCCGACCACTTGTGCGCGATCGAGGCGGCGACGTCGGACAGCCCGATGCCGTACTGGCCGTGCGCCGCCGAGATCAGCGCCACCGTCACGATGCCCGCGGTCAGGACGAGGAACAGCACCGCGACCCGGCTGCGCAGGCCCCGCACGCGGGGCCGGCCCGGAGCGGTCGCGGGTGTGGGTGCGGGTGCGGTGTCCCTGCCGGCCCGGGTCAGGGTGGTCACGGCCGCCGGTCCCTGGTCACGAGCCGGGCGCGTAGACGGCACGCGCCAACGCCGCGAGCACCTGGGCCGTCAGCGGGCCGAAGGACAGGACCTCGTAGTCGCTCGCGTCGACGATGCGTCGGTGCAGCCCGGCCGGGCTCTGCGCGACACCGGGCAGCTGCAGCGCGCCGCTGACGCCGCCGACCGACTCGAGCCCCTTGGTCATCATCAGGATCACGTCGGGCTTGGCCTTGGCGAGCGCCTCGGCGTTGAGCGGGGTGAAGCCGCGCACGCCGTTCTCGCTGGCGACGTCGATCCCGCCGATCGCCGTGATGAGCGAGTCCGCCCCCGAGCCCTTGCCGAACAGGTAGTAGACCCCGCTCTGCCCGCGGGCGTACAGGAAGACGATGCGCGGACGGCGCGCCGGGTCGCGGGGCGTGATCCGCCGGATCTGCTGTTCGGTGCGGGCGATCTCGCCGTGCAGCCGCGAGGTCAACGTCCGGCCCTCCGCCCGGACGCCGAGCGCCGCGGCCACCTCGCCGACCAGCGTGCCGACGGTGCCCAGCGTGCGCTGCGCGCTGACGACGACCACGGGGATGCCGGCGTCGCGGACCTGCAGGACGGCGTCCCACGGGCCGAGCGTGGTGTCGGTGATGAGCACGCTCGGGTGCAGCGCCAGGATCGCCTCGGCGTTGAGTTGATGGCCGTTCGTGGTCACCACCGGGAGCGCACGAGCGCTCGGGAACCCGGTCGACACGTCCCGGCCGACGAGCCGATCACCGAGCCCGAGCCCGGCGACGGTGGCGGCGAGGCTGCCGTAGAGGTCCAGGGCGAGGATGCGCGCGGCGCTGCGCACGGCTACCCGGGTGCCCTGCACGTCGGTCACCGTCGCGGGGAGGACGGGGTGGGGCGTGCGGGTGATCGGCACGATGTCGGCGTCGGCCACCGTCGCGGTGGTCGGCCCGGTCAACGCGCGCGCGTCGGGCGCGGCGGTGAGGGCGGACAGCGGTTGCGCGCGCTCGGTCACCCGCGGGTCGCCGGTCGACGAGCCGGGTGCCGCGGCACCGTCGCACCCGGCCGCGGCCAGCGCCACGACGGCGGCCGTGGCCACGACGACGAGGCGCGCGGCGCGCTGCCGTGCTCGCCAGACCTGCACCGGCCACCCCCGTCGTACTCGCCGTGCCGTCCGCCGGGCGCGCCGAAGCGCGGCGCGGAACCCGTGGGAGGGGCTCCGATCCGGCTAAGTTAGGCAAGGCTAACCTTTGTCAGGCCGCACTGTAAACCATGTCCGGGACGATCACCAAACGTCACCGTCGGCCGGACGGCGCAACTTTGCGCACATGTGCGCTATACCGGACCGCGAGCGGTCAGCGCTCGGGTGCACTCCAGTCGAACGAGCGTGCCCCCGGCGCCGCGAAGGCGGCGAAGTCGGTGGTGGCGGCGAAGGCCGGCTGCCGGTAGAGGTCGCGCGCGTAGTCCCACAGCTCGGGGAAGGTCGGCAGCCCCTCGGGCAGGATGTCGCCACCGGCGTTGTGCTGCGCGTCGAAGCGCACGAGCGTCACCCAGAGGCGGACGTCGGCCTCGGTGACGGTGTCCCCGGTCAGGTAGCGCTGCCGGCCGAGCAGGTCGTCGAGACCCTCGAACGCGTCGAGCAGCTCGGCCCGGGCGGGCAGGTCGGTCGCCGCCGCCGTGACGCCGTGGTTGACCGCGGGGCCGAGCCACGCGTCCAGGCGGTCGATGCGCTCGCGCAGCGCGACGGGGTAGGTGTCGGCGGGCGTGCCGTGCGCGGCGAACTCGGTCGCGAGGTCGAGCCCGATCGTGCGGTAGTCGTTGCTCACCACCCGACCGGTCGCGCGGTCCCACAGCGTCGGAACCGAGACGTGGCCGTCGAAACCCGGCTCGGTCGCGTCGTAGGCCTCGCGCAGCAGGGCGAAGTCGTTGACCGAGTCGGGGCCGTGCCGTTCCCGGAACGCCCAGCCCCGACCGTCCCGCTCCCCGTCGACGTAGGACACCGACACCACGTCGGTCAGCCCGTTGAGGGCGAGCTCGATCGTCACCCGCTGCGACCACGGGCAGAACCAGCCCGCGTAGACGTGGTACCGACCGGGCTCGGCGCGGAACCCGGTCCGTCCGTCGGCACTGACCCGCTCGGCGAAGCGGTACAGCGGCCGGTCGTCGCGCACGACCCGGTACTCGCCGTACCGCGTGACGTCCGCGGGGTCGGCGTAACGCGGCATGCTGCTCATCGGACCTTCCCGGAGTCGGTCCGATAACTCTAGCTTTCCTATCGAACGTAGCGACAATGGGGCGGTGCGCGATCCGCGTCGCTCGGCTCAGACCGGGGCGGTCAGCGGGGTGGCCAGCTGGTCGCGCCCACCGCGCTTGGCGGCGTAGAGCGACAGGTCGGCCGCCCGGTACAGGTCGTGCACGTCGGTCGCGTGGGTGGGCAGGTGCGCCAGCCCGAGCGACGCGGTGACGCGCAGGGACGAGCCGTCCGCCGTCCGGCACATGCTCACCGCCGCGACATCGATGCGCAGCGCGCGGACCCGGCGCAGCAGCTCCTCGGCCCGCTCGACGGCATCGGGCAGCGTGCACCCGGGCAGCAGTACCGCGAGCTCGTCGCCGCCCATGCGACTGACGAGATCGGTGCGGCGGCTGTTGTCGCGCAGCAGGTCGGCGATCCGCTGCAGCACGATGTCGCCGGCCAGGTGGCCGTGCTCGTCGTTGATCTGCTTGAAGCGGTCGATGTCGATGATGATCAACGCCGTGCCGCCGTCGCTCCCGGCGCTGTGCAGCGACGTCGCCGCCGCGCTGTCGAGGATGCGGCGGGTGTAGAGCCCGGTCAGCGAGTCGACGGCGGCCTGCTCCTGCAGCTGCTCGATGAGCCGGTCGGCCCGCTCGGCGCCGTACGCGAGGATGCCGGCGGTCGCGGCCAGGCTGGCGCAGACGTATCCGGCGTCGACCGCGGCACTGCGGGCGGGCAGCAGGCTGAAGGTGACCAGCACCTCGCAGGCACAGGCGGCGACGGTCAGCAGGACCGCGGGCCGGCGCCGCAGCTGGGAGCCCGCGAACAGGATCGGGAAGAGGAAGAACAGCTGTCCGGTCACCGAGGCGTCCGCGCTCGCGAAGTCGCTGACGGCGATCGAGACGGTGGCGGTCATGGGGTAGGCGAGCCACACCCACCCCGCCGGCTCGGGGGACACGCTGATCACCGTGGCCAGGCCGAGCACGAGGACCGGCCCGGCCAACGACACCAGGGTCAGCTCGAAGCTCTGCGAGGACGGGACGAGCACGGCGAACAGCACCGAGACGGCGGTCGCCACCGCCGTCAGCACGACCACCAGTCGCTTCGCCACCGCCACGTCGCGGGGCACGTAGGCGTCCCCGCCCACGGCACTACCACCCATGGCCCTTACATCGGACGGTGCGCACGATCGTTGAGCCCACATCCGGGCGGAATCGGTGCCACCATCGTCGGATGGCCGAGGAGGACGCCCGACGGACAGTCACCGGGACCGAACGAGACCGCGACGAGCAGGGACGTGCGCGCAACTCCCGGCCGCGCGACGGGTTGGGTCGCCCGCTCCCCCGGGGGTCGGCCGGCGTGCCCACCACCGACGACACGATCGTCCGGCCACCCCGCGGGGCCCTCGTCGAGGCGCAGCGGCTGCTCGACATGGGCGCGCCGTTCCACGCCCACGAGGTGCTCGAGGGCGCGTGGAAGGCGGCGCCGGCCGAGGAGCGCGAGCTCTGGCAGGGGCTGGCCCAGCTCGCGGTCGGGCTGACCCACGCCGCCCGGGGCAATCGGACCGGCGCCGTCGCCCTGCTGACCCGCGGCCGCGAACGCATCGCGGCCGGCGCGCCCGAGCCGCCGTACGGCATCGACGTCCCCGCCCTCGTGCGCTGGGCCGACGCAGCCGTCGTCGGGCTGGCCAACGGCGCTGACGTCGTCGACGCCCCGCCGCGGCTCGTCCGCGACCCGGCCTGACCTGACCCGACAGCAAGCTGGCCCCATGCCAGCGCGGTCGTGACGACTCCGTGACCGCGCCCGCATGGGGCCAGGTGGTGCGATGACCGCGCCCCTATGGGGCCAGCCGGCCGGACGCTAGGGCTGCAGCACGACCTTGATCGCGCCGTCGGTCTTCTTCTGGAAGATGTCGTACGCGTGGGCGGCGTCGGCGAGGGGCAGCCGATGCGTCGCGAACGACTCCACGTCGAGCGGGTCGTCGTCGCCCAGGACCTTGTCCAGGATCTCCGGCGCCCACTTCTTGACGTTCGCCTGACCCATGCGCAGCTGGATTTGCTTGTCGAACATGATGTTCAGCGGGAACGGATCGGCCGCGCCGGCGTAGACGCCGATGATCGAGACGGTGCCGCCGCGCCGCACGATGTCGATGGCGGAGTTGACCGCGGCGAGCTGGTCGACGCCCGCTGCCTTGGTCACCGGCGCCGCGAGGGCGTCGGGCAGCACGGACGCCGCCTTGAGGATCCCCTTCGCGACCGGCGAGCCGTGGGCCTCCATGCCGACCGCGTCGATGACCGAGTCGGTGCCGCGGCCGTCGGTCAGATCGCGGATCGCGTCGCCGAGATCCTTCTCGTGCTCGCGCAGGTCGATCGTCTCGATGCCGCGGTCCTTCGCGCGGGCGAGCCGCTCCGGGACGAGGTCGACGGCGATCACGCGCCTGCCCTCGTGCTGCGCGATGCGCGCGGCCATGTCCCCGATCGGGCCGAGCCCGAGCACCGTCACCGACCCGCCGTCGGGCACGTCGGCGTAACGCACCGACTGCCACGCGGTCGGCAGCACGTCGGAGAGGTAGACGTACCGCTCGTCCCCCGGGCCGGCCGGCACCTTGATGTGGGTGAACTGCGCCTGCGGCACCCGCAGGTACTCCGCCTGACCACCCGGCACCTGGCCGTACAGCTTGGAGAAGCCGAACAGCGACGCGCCCATCCCCTGATCGCGCACCTGGGTGGTCTCGCACTGCGTGTAGAGCGTCTGGTCGCACATGTAGCAGTGGCCGCACGAGATCTGGAACGGGATGACCACCCGGTCGCCGACCTTCAGGTCGCCGGTCTCGGCACCGACCTCCTCGACGATGCCCATCGGCTCGTGGCCCAGGACGTCGCCGGCATCCATGAACGTGCCCAGCGTCTCGTACAGGTGCAGGTCGGAACCGCAGATGTTCGTGCTCGTGATCTTGATGATGGCGTCGGTCGGCTCCTGGATGACCGGGTCCGGGACGTCGATCACCTGCACGTCGCGCTTGCCCTGCCAGGTCACTGCCTTCATGGAATCTCCCATCGGCCGCAGCGCCCCGCGCGCGGCCTCGCTGACGCGTACGTCAGATCACCTACCCCCGAGTCACGTCCGGCTGACGTCCGGGCGGTCGTTAGGGTGGCGCCGACCGACCGACGGCTCGACGGACGAGGGATGCGCGATGACGGGAACGGGCCGGCCCCGCGCCACCCGGGAGAGCCTCGCGATCGACGTCCCGCCGGCGGCGCTCGACTTCCTGCAGGCCCGGTTGGCCGACGAGACCGCGGCCGGCGGCCGCTCGCAGGCGGGCCTGGCCATGATGCGTGACGTCATCGCCGACCTGCACGCCGGCGCCACCCCGCCGCCGTTCGCGGTGCGGATGCTGCTGCTCGCCTACACCCGCCACCGCGACTACGACCCGGGCTGGACGGCCGCGCTCGACCGCGCCGCCCGCGCCGCCGGCGACGGGCCACGACCGTGACCGCGCTCCGGACGGTCGAGACCGGTACCGAGCACCTGCACGCTCGCGTCGAGGGACGGGTCGGGCGCATCACGCTCGACCGGCCGAAGGCCCTCAACGCGCTGACGATGCCGATGCTGCACGGCATGCACCGCGCGCTCCGGGCCTGGCTCCACGACGACGCCGTCCGCACGGTGGTGCTCGACAGCACCGCGTCGCCGCGGGCGTTCTGCGCCGGCGGCGACATCGTGGCCGTCCGCGACTCCGCGCTGGGCGACCACCGTCTCGCGCGCGCCCTGTGGCGGCACGAATACACCCTCGACCTGCGGCTGGCCCGCTACCCGAAGCCCGTCGTGTCGTTCCTGGACGGCCTCGTGCTCGGCGGCGGCGTGGGCATCGGTGCACACCGGCCGGTCCGCGTCGTCACCGCCACGACGCAGCTGGCGATGCCCGAGGTCGCCATCGGTCTGGCCCCGGACGTCGGCGGCCTGTACCTGCTCGCCCGGCTGCCCGACGAGCTCGGCACCCACGCCGCGCTGACCGGCGCCCGGCTCGACGCGGCGACGTTGCTGCGGGTGGGGCTGGCCGAGGCGTTCGTGCCGACCGACCACCTGCCGGACCTGCTCGACCGGCTGCGCACGACCGACGCCGCGGTCGCGGTCGCCGCGGCCGCGACCACCCCGCCGGACGCTGCGCCGACCCCGGCGTGGATCCCGCGCTGCTTCACCGGCGATGACGCCGAGGAGATCGTGCGCCGGTTGCGGGCCGAGGCCGAGCCCGCCGCCCACGCCGCCGCCGACACCATGGAGTCGGGCAGTCCGATCGCGCTCGCGGTCACCCTCGCCGGCCTGCGACGGGCCGCGGCGATGACCGACCTCGCCCAGTGCCTGCGCCAGGACTACGCGCTGTCGTGCGCGTTCCTCGCCGGTCCCGACCTGCCCGAGGGCATCCGCGCCACCGTCGTCGACAAGGACCGCACGCCCCGGTGGTCGGTCACCGGGCTCGCCGCGGTCTCCGCCGCGCAGGTCGCGTCGTACTTCACCGACGACCGCTGACCGTCGCGCGGCCGGCCGGCTCCCCCGGCCGGCGCCGCTACCCGGGTCGCCGGGTCGTGGCCGTCCGGTAGAAGCTCTCGATGTGCGCCTGCACCAGGGTGGCGGCGTCCTCGCCGCGGCCCTCGGCGACCGCGGCCACGATGGCGGCGTGCTCGTCGCACAGCGCGGTGCGCACGGCCATGACGTCCTCGAGCCCGGCGAAGACGACGATCATCGCGGCGTGCACGGCGTCGCGGATGCCACGCATCAACGCCGCCAGCAGGCTGTTGCCGCTGACCTCGGCGATCGCGACGTGCAGCTCGGAGTCCAGGCTGTTGAACCGGTCGGCGTCGATGTGCTCGTCGCGCATTCGCTCGATCAGCCGATGCAGCCGGTCGACGTCGGCGTCGGTGACGCGGCCGGCCGCCTCGCGCACCGCCCACCGCTCGAGCTGCACGCGGACCTCCATGACCTCGCGCTGGCTGAACGCCGACAGCCCGACCTGCAACCGCAGCAGGGTGGACAGCGCCGGGCCGCCGCCGCCCACGATGCGTGACCCGGCACCGGGCCCGGAACCGGGTGACGCGTCGAGCACGCCCATCGACTCCAGCACCCGCAACGCCTCGCGCACCGCCGAGCGGCTGACACCGAGCACCTCGGCGAGCTGCCGCTCCGGCGGCAGGCGGTCCCCCGGACGCAGCTGACCGAGCACGATGCGCTGCTCGATCTGCGCGAGCACCTGCTCGTGACTGCGCTGCCGGTGCACCGGCTGCCAGTCGACCGGCGGCTCGTCCACCGCGCTGCCTCCCCTCGGCCGGGGCGTCACGCCGCACCGGCACCATCGGGGGACCACGCTACTGCCGGGTACCGCGCGCCCCGGTCACGGCACCAGCCACGACAGCACCGACGTGGCCTGCAGCACCACGACCACGCACAGCAGCGGCAGCAGGATGGCCGTCGCCGCGAGCACGCGCCGGAACAGCTCGCCCTCGCGACCCGAGAGTCCCACCGCACTGGCGCCGATGGCGAGGTTCTGGGGGCTGAGCATCTTGCCGAGGACACCGCCGGAGCTGTTGGCCGCGGCGAGCAGCACCGGGTCCAGCCCGGTGCGTTGCGCGGCCTGCACCTGCAGTGCACCGAACAGGGAGTTGGACGACGTGTCCGAACCGGTCACGGCGGTGCCGAACCAGCCGAGGACGGGCGACAGCACCGCGAAGGCGCTGCCCGCCCCTGCCAACCACGCCGCCATCGTCACGGTCATGCCGGAGGCGTTCATGACGTAGGAGAGCGCGAGCACGCTCATCACCGTCACGCCGGCCGCCCTGACCTGGCGCAGGACGGCGCCGTAGCAGCGCAGCACCACCGTGGGCGACAGCCGCAGGATCGCCGCGGTGATCAGGCCGCTGACGAGCAGCACCGTCCCGCCGCCGACGAGCCAGTCGAGCTTGTAGGACGTCAACGTCAGCGGTTTGCCCGCGGAGTTCACCAGGTGCAGCCCGGGCCACTGCACGATGCGGGTGGTCCTGGCCAGCTGCTCGGACACCGCGGGGATCGCGACGATGCTGAACAGCGCCACCACCACGATGTAGGGCGCGAAGGCCTTGAGCTGCTCGACGGCGGGGTCGCGCTGCACGGCGACCCGCGCCGCGGCGGACGGCCGGGTGCGCGGCAGCGTGCCGACCGAGCCGGCGCCGGGCGTGGTGCCGCCCGCGGGCACGGCGCCGGCGTCGTCACCGTCGAGCTCGACGGGCAGGACCTCCGGAGTGCGCCAGTACCGCAGGAACAGCAGCGTGGCCGCCGCCGACACCAGCGAGGCCGCGATGTCGCTGAGCTGTACCGGGCCGTAGTTCGCCATCGCGAACTGCACGATCGCGAACGACAGGCCACAGACCAGCCCGGCCGGCCACAGCTGACGCAGGCCGCGCCGGCCGTCGAGCAGGAACAGCAGCAGGAACGGCACCACGACGGCGAGGATCGGCACCTGCCGGCCGGTCATCTGCGCGAGGTCGCGCGTCGGCAGGTCGGCCACCTTCGCGAGCGTGATGATCGGCAGCGCCACGGCGCCGTACGCGACCGGCGCCGTGTTGGCGACCAGTGCGGTGGTCGCGGCCTTGAGCGGGCTCAGCCCGAGCGCCACCAGCATCACCGAGCAGATCGCCACCGGCGCCCCGAACCCGGCGAGCGCCTCGAGCAGCGCGCCGAAGCAGAACGCGATGATCATGCCCTGGATCCGGCGGTCGGGGCTGATCGAGGAGAAGCTGCGCTTGAGCACGTCGAAGTGACCGGAACGACGGGTCATCTCGTAGACCCAGATGGCATTGGCGACGATCCACATCGCCGGGAAGAGACCGAACGCCGCACCCTCGCTGCCGGCGAGCAGCACCTGCCCCCACGGCATGCCGTAGCCGACCGCGGCGACCAGGATCGCCGCGCCGAGACCGAGCAGCGACGCGGCCCACGCCCGGACGCGGAACACGCCGAGGAGGACGAACAGCAGCACCAGCGGCAGGGCGGCGAGCAGGGCCGACCAGCCGAGGCTGTCCGCGATCGGATCGAGTATCTGCTTGTACATGGGTTCTCCCGGGCTCACGACGACGCGACGAACTGACGAGCCGGCGGTCGCCGGTCCGCGGTGGTTGTGCGAGTGGTGCGGGTGGAACGGGTACGCGAGGAGATCCGGCCGTCCGGTCAGAAGACGGGGGTCTCGGTGTAGCTGCCGAACACCTCCCGCAGTGCGCCGGTGATCTCGCCCATCGACAGGTGCGCGCGGACGGCCTCGATGGTCGCCGGCATGAGGTTGGCCGCGGGATCGCGTGCGACGCGCAGCAGTTCGGCACGGGCGCGTCCGGCCCGCTCCTGGTCGCGGTCCTCGCGGGTCTGCTTGAGGCGGTTGATCTGGCGCTGCTCGGACTCCGGGTCGAGCTTGTGGGTCTCGATCGGCTCGCCCGGGTCCTCGTCCACGTACCGGTTGACGCCGATGACCGGACGGTCGCCACTGGCCTTGCGCTTGGCGTAGCCGTACGCGGTGTCGGAGATCTCGCGCTGGAAGAAGCCCTGCTCGATCGCGGCCTCGACACCGCCCATCTCCTCGACACGCGTCATGTAGTCCTCGATGCCGCGCTCGATCTCGTCGGTCAGCGCCTCGACGTAGTACGAGCCGCCGAGGGGATCGATCACCTGCGTCACGTTCGTCTCGTCGGCGATGATCTGCTGCGTGCGCAGCGCGATCTTCATCGCCTGCTCGCTCGGGATCGTGTACGCCTCGTCCAGGCCGTTGGTGTGCAGCGACTGCGTGCCGCCGAGCACGGCCGACAGCGCCTGCAGCGTCGTGCGGATGATGTTGTTCATCGGCTGCGGCTTGGTGAGCGTCGCGGCCGCGGTCTGGGTGTGCATCCGCAGCCGCATCGAGTTCGGCTTCGTGGCGCCGAAGCGTTCGCGCATCATCTTCGCGTAGTAGCGGCGCACCGCCCGGAACTTCGCGACCTCCTCGAAGAAGTCGGCCTGGCTGACGAAGAAGAACGACAACCGCGACGCGAACTCGTCGACGTCCACCCCGGTCGCCACGACGTCCTCGACGTAGGCCCGGGTGATCGCCATCGTGAACGCGACCTCCTGCACGGCGTTCGCGCCGGCCTCGCTGATGTGGTAGCCGCTGATGTTGACCGGGTTGTAGCGCGCCATGTGCTCGGCGCAGTAGACGATGCAGTCACGCACGATGCGCATGCTGGGGTGCACGGGGAACACCCACTCCTTCTGGGCGACGTACTCCTTGAGGATGTCGTTCTGCACCGTCCCGGACAGCTTGTCCAGGTCGTACCCGCGGTCCTCGGCGACCGCCACGTACATGGCGAGCAGGATCCACGCCGAGGGGTTGATCGTCATCGACACCGAGATGTGCTCCAGGTCGATGCCGTCGAAGAGCGCCGCCATGTCGGGCAGCGTGTCGATGGCGACGCCCTCGCGGCCGACCTCGCCGAGGCTCATGGCGTCGTCGCTGTCGAGCCCCATCAGCGTCGGCATGTCGAAGTCGACCGACAGCCCCGTCTGCCCCTGCTTGATGAGGTAGCGGAACCGCTCGTTGGTCTCCTCCGCCTGCCCGAAGCCGGCGATCTGGCGCATCGTCCAGGTCCGGCCGCGGTACATCGTCGGGTACGGCCCGCGGGTGTAGGGGTACTGGCCGGGCAGTCCGATCTCCTGCCAGCTCCCCGGCAGGTCGGCCGGCGTGTAGACGCGTTGCACGGGCAGGCCGCTGCCGCTCACGTAGTCGGTCCGACTCTCCGGCGCGCGGGCCGTGAAGCCGGCGAGCTCGTCGGCCTCCCACGCCGTGAGTTGGGCCGCGACCGCCGCCACGAGCTCGTCGCTGCTCAGCCGGTCACGGTCCGGGGTCGTGCCGTCCTCTGCCATGGGTGCCTCTCTCGTTGCGGTGTGCTGCGGATGCTGCGGGGTGCCTGCGGTCGGCTCACAGGTGGTGGACGAGCTCGGCGGCGGCCGCGCGCGGATCGATGGTGCGGGCGACGACGGCGTCGACGTGCGCGTCGAAGGCGCCGTGCCCCGGGCGGAGCCGGTCGAGCACGAGCTCCTCGGCCGCCCACCGGACGCGGGTCGCGGCGTTGCGTCTCTCCCGCTCGGCCCGGCCGCCGTGCTCGTCGAGCCAGGCCAGGTGCGTGTCGCACTCGTCGGCGAGCTCGGCCACGCCCTCGCCCCGGGTCGACGTCGTCCTGACGATGGGCACGTTCCACTGCCGCGGCCGGCGGTGGGACAGCCGCAGCATGTCGCGCAGCTCGGCGTAGGTCTGGTCGGCGCCGGGGCGGTCGGCCTTGTTCACCACGTGCACGTCGGCGATCTCGAGCAGCCCGGCCTTGATCGCCTGCACGTCGTCGCCGAGGCCGGGCACGCTGACGACGAGGACGGTGTGGGCGACGCTGATGACGTCCACCTCGGCCTGGCCGACCCCGACGGTCTCCAGCACGACGGCGTCGAAGCCGGCGGCGTCGAGGACGGTGATGCCGTCGAGCACCGCGCGGGACAGCCCGCCCATCGCCCCGCGGGTGGCGAGGGAGCGGATGTAGACACCCGCGTCGCCGGAGAGGTCCGACATCCGGATGCGGTCGCCGAGGATCGCGCCGCCGCTGTACGTGCTGGACGGGTCGACGGCGAGCACCGCGACCGTCCGGCCCCGGGCCCGGTACTGCTGGGTCAGCCGGGTGACGAGCGTGCTCTTGCCGCTGCCGGCGGGGCCGGTCACGCCCAGCACGTGGGCGCGGCCGGTGTCGGGGTGCAGCCGGGCGAGCAGGTCGTCGACGCCGGGGGCGCGGCGCTCGACCGCGGTGAGCGCGCGCGCGAGTGCCCCGGCCTCCCGGCGTCGCAGGCGCGTCACCGTCTCCTCGATCGACGGCGCCGCGACCGCGGGCGTCGGGGCCGGCATCAGGACACCCCGTCCGTGCTCGCCCCGGCTGTGCTCGCCTCCAGCGAGCGGAACAGGTCGCGGTCGTCGATCACCCGCCGGGCCTTGAACTCGGTGCGGGCGAAGGTCTGCGGCGCGACGGGCAGCACCTTCGCGCCGACCCCGAGGACGGTGCGCAGCCGGCCGGAGATCGTCGCGCACCACTGCGTCAGCCCGCCCTCGCCGCCGAGCCCGCCGTCGTGCTCGACCTGCACGACGAGCTCGTCCATCGCCCCGTCGCGGCTGATGACGATCCGGTGCTCGCCACCGTAGTTGTCCGAACGCATCACGACCTCGTCGATCGCGCTCGGGTAGATGTTCTCGCCGCGGACCACGAACATGTCGTCGATGCGGCCGTAGATGCCGCGGGGCAGGAACGGGTACGTCCGGCCCCGCTCGGCCGACGGCGCCTCCCAGCGGGTGAGGTCGTTCGACAGCAGCCGGATCATCGGCTGCGCCGTGCGTTCGAGCGTCGTGTAGACCGGCGTGCCCTCGCTGCCGTAGGGCAGTCGGCGCAGCGTCGTCGGGTCGCACACGTCGGTGTGGACGAGGTCCTGCCAGCACAGCACGCCCGGCTCGTCGGAGCCGGCGCCGAGGTGCATCCACGGGCTGACCTCGGCCATGCTGCCGGAGTCGTAGACGCGGGTGTCGAAGACGGTCGCGATGCGCTCGCGGATCGACGGCACGCTCGCGCCGGGCTCGCCGGAGAAGAACATCCGCCGCACGCCGAGGTGGCGCGGGTCGATGCCCGCGTCGCGGGCCACCTCGGCCAGGTGCAGCGCGTAGGACGGCGTGCCGTAGAAGACCGTCACGCCCATCTGCCGCATCCAGTGGACGGTCCGCAAGCTCTGTCCCGCCGTGCCGGCGCCGAACGGGAAGACCGTGGCCCCTAGGCGTTCGGCGCCGATGTAGGCGCCCCACGAGCCCCAGTAGAGCGACAGCGGCGAGCCGATCAGCACGGTGTCGCTCGGCCGGATGCCCATGGCCCACATGACCCGTGCATGCGCGTTGGCGATGCTGCGCCAGTCGCGACCGTTCACGCCGAACGCGGTGGGGCGCCCGGTCGTCCCCGACGTCCCGTTGACGTGGCGGACGTCGCGCGGCGGCACGCACAGGTAGCTGCCGTACGGCTCGTGCTCGGCCTGGTCGGCGCGCAGCTCGTCCTTGTGCACGACCGGGACCCGCTCGAAGTCCTCGAGGGTGCGCACGTCGCCGGGCTCCAGCCCGGCCGCGCCCCACTTGGCGCGGTAGAACGGCGACGTGCTCCAGGCGTAGGCCATGACCTCCTGGATGCGGGCGAGCAGCAGCTCGTCGCGTCGGTCGGGAGCCATGGTCTCGCGCACCGGGAACCAGTGCGTCGCGTCGTCGGCCGGGCGGTAGTCGTCGTCGTAGGCCGGCGGCCACGTCCACTGCTCCATGCGGGTCGCCGTCACCGTCATCGCACGGCGCTCTCGCCGGCGCGCTCGTCGACCAACCGCTCCACGGTCGCGACGATGGTCTCGGGCGTGGTGTCCTGCCCGAGGACGGCGGCGACACCCAGGCGCTGCAGCTCGGCCTCGTCCTCCTCGGGCATGACCCCGCCGGCCAGCAGCACGAAGCGATGGGGCTCGGGCAGCTCGTCGAGCAGGGCGAAGATCCGGCCGAAGATCGGCATGTGCGCACCGGAGAGCAGGCTGACGCCGAGCACGTCGACGTCCTCCTGCACGGCGGCGTCGACGACCTGGTCGGGGCTGCGGTGCAGCCCGGTGTAGATGACCTCCATGCCGGCGTCACGCAGCGTCCGCGCGACCACCTTGACCCCGCGGTCGTGCCCGTCGAGCCCGATCTTGGCCAGCATGACGCGGATCGGGACCGCCCGCTGCTGCACTGCCGTCATCCCCTGCACCTCGCTTTTCGGTCAACCTTGCTGTGGTCAGACCATAGGACGAGACGTGCGTCACTTCAACAGGGCGGCGCGAGGGATTCGACTTCGCGTCAGCGGCGCGGGGCGCGACGGCGCCGCCGCGGGCCGGTCGGCTCCGCGACGAGGACCGCGTCGGCGAACCCGTCGGCGAGGGCGGCCAGCGCGGCGTCGAGGTAGACCGTCAGGTCGGCGTCGGCGTTGGCGATCCAGCGGTCGAAGGCGGCCCGGCAGGCCGCGAGCGTCGCCCGACCGACGGCGAGCGGGTAGAGCGAGTCGGCGGCGAGCCCCGCGCGCCGGGCGACGAAGTCGCTCACCGCCCGCTCCCACGCGTCGTAGTGGACCGCGGCACTGGCCGCGAGCTCCGGCTCGGAGCCGATGAGCGTCATCCGCGCCCGCAGCTCCCCGACGTCCGCGGCCCGGTAGTGGTTGACCGCGACGACCGCCCGGCGGACCGCGGCCATGGCCGGCACGTCCTGCGGGACCGCCGCGAGCTGCGCGCTCAGGTTGGCGACCTCGGTGTCGAACTCGCGCCACAGCGTGCCGGCCTTGGTGTCGAACCAGCGGAAGAACGTCCGGCGACTGGTGCCCGCCTCGGCCGCGATCATGTCGACGGTCGTGGCCGCGTAGCCGTGCTCGGCGAACAGCCGGAGGGCGGCCGCCTCGATGACCTCGGGATTGGTCGTCGGCTTGCGGCCCGGCCTCGCGGGGCCCGTCTCCGGCACCGGTCGACGATAGCCGACGTGACCTATTGCGGCACCGGATGCCGCAACCGTAGTCTGCTGCCACGTTGCGACACCGGGTGCCGCAACTCACCCCGCCCGATCCGAAGGGACCCAGACGATGACCGACGAGACCACCACCACCGTCACCGACGAGACCACCGAGACCGCGGCCGTCCCCGAGGCACCCGTCGAGGACGTCCTCGTCGAAGAGGTCTCCATCGACGGCATGTGCGGCGTCTACTAGACCGCACGACCGATGTCGTTCGACCTGGACACCGCCTGGCGGGTGCACGACCAGGTGTCGGTACGCCCGGAACGCTTCGGGGCGCTGCTGTACCACTTCGGCACCCGCCGGCTGTCCTTCCTCAAGGACCCCACCCTGCTGCGCGTGCTGCAGGGGCTCGCCGACTTCGACACCGCCCGCGACGCGTGCGTCGCCGCCGGGGTCGCGGACGCCGAGGTCCCCCGCTACCGCGCCGCCCTCGGCACGCTCGCCACGTCACGCATGATCTGCGAGAGGACGCCCGCATGACCGCACTGTCCGACGCCCCGCTCCCGCTCGTCGAGCAGTTCCAGTTCGGCCTGGACGCGCCCATCTGCCTGACGTGGGAGCTCACCTACGCCTGCAACCTCTCGTGCGTGCACTGCCTGTCGTCCTCGGGCCGCCGCGACCCGCGCGAGCTGTCGACCGCCGAGTGCAAGGCGCTGATCGACGAGTTCGAGCGGATGCAGATCTTCTACGTCAACATCGGCGGCGGCGAGCCCACGGTCCGGCCGGACTTCTGGGAGCTCGTCGACTACGCCACCGAGCACCACGTCGGGGTCAAGTTCTCCACCAACGGCGTCAAGATCACGCCGACGGTCGCGGCGCAGCTGGCCGCGTCGGACTACGTCGACGTCCAGATCTCCCTCGACGGCGCCACCGCCGAGATCAACGACGTCGTGCGCGGCCCCGGTTCCTACGACACGGCCATCCGCGCGATGGAGAATCTGAAGGCGGCGGGCTTTCGCGGCTTCAAGATCTCCGTCGTCATGACGCGTGAGAACGTGGGCCAGCTCGACGCCTTCAAGGCGATCGCCGACCGATATGACGCACAACTGCGCATAACCAGGCTGCGGCCGTCGGGCCGCGGCGCCGACGTGTGGGACGACCTGCACGTCACCGCGGAGCAGCAGCGCGAGCTCTACGACTGGCTCGTCGCGCACGGCGAGAACGTGCTGACCGGCGACTCCTTCTTCCACCTGGCCGGTTTCGGCGACGGCGCGATGCCCGGGCTCAACCTGTGCGGCGCCGGGCGGGTCGTGTGCCTCGTCGACCCCGTCGGCGACGTGTACGCGTGCCCGTTCGCGATCCACGAGAACTTCCTCGCCGGCAACGTCCGCGACACCGACGGCTTCCGCGGCGTGTGGCAGACCTCCGAGCTGTTCACCGAGCTGCGTCAGCCGCAGACCGGCGGCGCGTGCTCGAGCTGCTCGGCCTTCGACTCGTGCCGCGGTGGCTGCATGGCCGCGAAGTTCTTCACCGGCCTGCCCCTCGACGGCCCCGACCCGGAGTGCGTCAAGGGCCACGGCGAGCGCATGCTCACCCTCGTCGACCGGACCGGTGCGCCGAAGCCGTCGCTCGACCACTCGCACCGCACGACCCGCACGCCGCGGCGCACCCCGGTCACGGTGACCCTCTCGACGTCGCGCCCGCTGACCCCGCCGGCCGCGGCCGACCGGGCGTGCGACGAGAACCCGCTCGCGGGCTTCCGGCCGGCGTGACCGCCACGCTGCTCGGCGACCTCACCTGGCCGCAGGTGCGCGAGCGCGCCGCGGCCGGGTCGATCCTCGCGGTGCCGCTCGGCGCCACCGAGCAGCACGGCCCGCACCTGCCGCTGTCGACCGACACCGACGTCGCCGGGACGCTGTGCGCGGCGCTCGGCGCCGCGCGGCCGGCGGTGGTGGTCGCACCGGCCGTCCCCTACGGCTCCAGCGGCGAGCACGACGGCTTCGCCGGCACGCTGTCCCTGGGTCAGGACGCGCTGGAGCACCTGCTCGTCGAGCTCGGCCGCTCCGCGTCGCTCACGTTCGGCCGGCTGCTGTTCGTGTCGGGGCACGGCGGCAACGCCGCCCCGCTGACGCGCGCGGTCACGCTGCTGCGCGCGGAGGGGCGGGTGGTGCAGGCGTGGAGTCCCACCGGGTACGTCGACGCCCACGCCGGCCGCACCGAGACGTCCCTGCAGCTCGCGTTGGACGCCCGCCGCGTCGACCTCGCGTCGGCACGGCCGGGCGACACCCGACCGATCGCCGAGGTCCTGCCCCTGCTGCGCGCGGGCGGCGTCCGTGCGGTGAGTGCCAACGGCGTCCTCGGCGACCCGACCGGCGCCTCGGCGCAGGAGGGCGCGGCCACGCTGGCCGGTCTCGAACGCGCGCTCGTCGCCTTCGTCGATCGGGTCTTCGCGCCGGATGCCCGGCCACGGGCCACCGACCCGAGCGGGTCGCGCGACGACCCGATCCACACCAGCGGACGAGCCGGATGAGCCGCGTCGCGGTGGTCACCGGCGCCGCCCGCGGCATCGGCGCGGCCACCGTCGCCGCCCTCGCCGCGGCGGGCTGGCAGGTGGTGGCGGTCGACGCGTGCACCGACGATCCCGCCCTGCCCTATCCCCTGGCGTCGCGCTCCCAACTCGACGCCGTCGTCGCCGCCGCCGGCGAGCAGGCCGTCGCACACGTGGCCGACGTCCGCGACGTCGACGGGCTGGCCGCCGCCGTCGCCCTGGCCGAGGAGCGCTTCGGCGGCCTGGACGCGGCCGTCGCCGTCGCCGGCGTCATCGCCGGGGGCGTGCCGCAGCCCGACGTGCCGCTCGCGCAGGAACGTGCCGTCGTGGACGTCAACCTGACCGGCACGCTCAACCTCGCCCGCGTCGCGGTGCCCGCGCTGCTGCGGCGACCCGCGCCGCGCTCCGGGCGCTTCCTCGCCGTCGCCTCCGCGGCGGCGACGCGCGGCCTCCCGCTGCTCGCGGCCTACTGCGCCGCGAAGGCCGGCGTCGCCGCCGCGATCCGTGCGCTCGCCGTCGAGCTGGGGCCGACCGGCGTCACCGCCAACGCCGTGAGCCCGGGCTCGACCGACACCGACATCCTGGCCGAGAGCGCGCGACTCTACGCACTGCCCGACGCCACCCCGTTCGCCGCGCAGCAGCCCATCGGACGGCTGCTCGACCCGGGCGAGGTCGCGGCCGTCCTGGCCTTCCTGGCGAGCCCGGCCGCGAGCGGCACCACGGGCGCCGTCGTGCCGGTCGACGGCGGGTTGGCGCTGTGAGCACCGCCGCGGCCGCGGCCACCACCACCGCCGCCCGGCCCGCGGTCGAGGACGTGCCGCTGCCCGACGGGTTCCGGGTCACCCCCGGCGCGGACGCCACGGAGGTGGAGCCGGGGGTGTGGTTCGGCGGACAGCCGGCGCGCGTGCTGCGGCTCTCGGCCGCCGGCCGGCAGGCCTGGGCGGACCTGCGCTCCGGCGCGCCGGTCGCGGGCCGGGTGAGCGGGCTGGTCGCCCGCCGCTTCGTCGCCGTTGGGATGGCGCACCCGGTGCCTCCCGTACCGCCGGTGGGCGACGGCGTGCCGTCGCTGACGGTCGTGGTCCCGGTCCACGACCGGCCCGCCGAGCTCGACCGCTCCCTCGCCGCGCTCGGCGGGGTCCATCCCGTCGTCGTGGTCGACGATGCCTCGCCCGACGCGGCGGCCGTCCGGCGGGTCGCCGCGCGCCACGGCGCCCGCGTGGTGCGCCTCGCCGTGAACGGCGGCCCCGGAGCCGCCCGAAACGCCGGCCTCGCCGCGGTCGCCACCGAGCTGGTCGCGCTCGTCGACAGCGACACCGAGGCGACACCGGCGGCGCTGCACGAGCTCGCCGCCCAGCTGGCCGACCCGCTCACCGCGGCGGCGGCACCGCGCATCCGCGCCGAGAGCGGGGCGAGCGCGTCGGCGCGCTACAGCCGCGCCCGCGGCAGCCTCGACCTCGGCCCCGAGCCCGCCCGGGTCGCGCCCTACACGCCGGTGTCCTACGTGCCGACCGCGGTGCTCGTCGCGCGCACCGAGGCGCTGCGCGACGTCGCCCGCGCCGGTCACGTCTTCGACCCCGCGCTGCGCTACGGCGAGGACGTCGACCTCGTGTGGCGGCTGCTCGCCGACGGCGGGCAGGTGCGCTACTGCCCCGCCACGACCGTCACCCACCACGATCCGCACACCTGGCGCGGCCTGCTCGCGCGCCGGTTCCGCTACGGCACGTCCGCGGCGCCGCTGGCACGCAAGCATCCGCGCAACCTGGCTCCCCTGGTCGTGCACCCCTGGTACACCACGGCCGTCGTCGCCCTGCTCGCCCGCCGGCCGATGACGGCCGTCGGCGCCGCGGCCGGCGCGCTGGTCGCGACCCGTAGGACGGTGGCGGCGGCCGGCCTGCCCGCGACCGCCGTCCGGCCCGCGCACGTCGTCCGCGGCGTCGGGCAGACCGGGCTCGGCGTGGCCCGCTACGCGGTGCAGTTCGCCGCTCCCGCGCTGCTGCTCGCCACCACACGCCGCCGGACCAGGACGAGCGCCCTCGCGCTGCTGCTCGCCCCGGCGCTCACTGAGTGGCGCCGCCGCCGCCCGGAGCTCGACCCCGTCCGCTTCGCCGCCGCCGCCGTCGCCGACGACTGCGCGTACGGCGCCGGCGTCGTCGCCGGCTGCGTCCGGCACCGCACGATCACCCCGCTGCTGCCCGTGCGGGCGCGGCCCGTCCCCACCCGTCGAAGGAGCACCTGATGGCCAACCCGTGGTTCGAGAGCGTCGCCGAGGCCCAGCGCCGCGCGCAGAAGCGGCTGCCCAGGTCCGTCTACTCGGCGCTCGTCGCCGGGTCCGAGCGCGGCGTCACGATCGAGGACAACACGGCCGCCTTCGGCGAGCTCGGCTGGGCCCCGCGCACGGCGGGCCAGTCCGCGACCCGCGACCTCGGCACGCACGTCATGGGCCAGGACATCGCGCTGCCCGTCGTCATCTCCCCCACCGGCGTGCAGGCCGTCCACCCCGACGGCGAGGTCGCGGTGGCCCGGGCCGCCGCCGCCCGGGGCACCGCGATGGGGCTGTCCAGCTTCGCGAGCAAGCCGGTCGAGGAGGTCGTCGCCGCCAACCCGCAGACGTTCTTCCAGATCTACTGGTCGGGCAGCATGGACCAGATCGTCCAGCGCATGGAGCGCGCCCGCGCCGCCGGGGCGGTCGGGCTCATCGCGACGCTCGACTGGTCGTTCTCGATGGGCCGCGACTGGGGCAGCCCGCGCATCCCGGAGCGCATCGACCTCAAGGAGGCCGTGCGCTTCGCCCCCGAGGCCCTCACCCGGCCGCGGTGGCTGCGCGACTTCCTGCGCACCAAGCGCATCCCGGACCTCACCGTGCCGAACATGCAGGACCCCGGTACCGACGCCCCGACGTTCTTCGGCGTCTACGGCGAGTGGATGCAGACGCCGCCGCCCACGTGGGAGCAGGTCGCCTGGCTGCGCGAGCAGTGGGGCGGGCCGTTCATGGTCAAGGGCGTCACCCGGGTGGACGAGGCCCGGCGCGCCGTCGACGCCGGTGCCACCGCACTGTCGGTCTCCAACCACGGCGGCAACAACCTCGACGGCACCCCGGCCACCATCCGGGTCCTGCCCTCGATCGCCGCGGCCGTCGGCGACGACATCGAGGTGCTGCTCGACGGCGGCGTCCGCCGCGGCGGCGACGTCGTCAAGGCCCTCGCGCTCGGAGCCCGCGCGGTGATGATCGGCCGCGCCTACCTGTGGGGTCTCGGCGCCAACGGCCAGGCCGGCGTGGAGAACGTCCTCGACGTGCTGCGCTCGGGGATCGACTCGGCGCTCATGGGCATCGGGGTGTCGTCGCTCGCCGAGCTGACGCCCGAGCACGTGCTGGTGCCCGACGGCTTCACGCGCACCCTGGGCGTCCCGGCCTGACCCGCTTTTGGCGGCAGGGCGCAGCATGCTGCGTCCTGCCGCCAAAAGCGGTGGTTTTGCGGGGTCAGCCCGGCTGCTCGGCCGGACGGGCCGAGAGCCGCGTGAGCGGCCCGTCGCCCAGGCTCGGGTCCGCCCCGGCCGCCGCGCTGAGCGTGCGCACGCGGTCGACGTAGGCCGCGACGTTGCGCAGCTTGATGTGCTCGTAGCCGCGGACGTCCTGCGGCGCGGCCGCGAGCTCGGTGAGCGCCGGCAGCCGTTCGGCGGTGAGGCCGCGCAGGCCGGACTCGATCATCGCGGTGTACTGCTGCACGAGCGCCCGCTCGACGCGCCGGACCTCGGCGTACCCGAAGACGTCCAACGGCGTGCCACGCACGGCCTTCATGCCCCGCAGGCCCCGCATGACCGGGGTATAACGCGGTCCCAGCTTGATCTTGCGCTTCATGCCGAGGGCACGCAGCGCCGGCGGGTGCAGCAGCAGCGACGCGACCGCGCCCTCGCCGAACTCGGTCACCACCGCGTCCTGCGCGGAGTCGAGCAGGTGCAGCCGGGCCACCTCGTACTCGTCCTTGTAGGCCATCAGCTTGTGCAGGCCCGCCGCGACGGCGCGGGCGAGGTCGCCGGGAGCCCCGGCCACCCGCCGCTCGGCGTCGACCGCGGCGCGCACCACGCGCAGGTAGCGGCGGGCGTACCGCTCGTTCTGGAAGCCGATGAGGTCGGCGACGCGGACGGTGAGCAACCGCCGCAGCTCGTCGTCGACGCCCTCGACCCCGCCCGCCAGCGCGGCCGCGCGCTCGTCGACGGCCACCTGCCGCGCCGCGGCGGCCTTGGCCTTCGCGACGACCTCCGCCGTCCCCGCCGGGTCGAGCACGGCGGCCCGACCCCACGCGAACGCGGCCAGGTTCTTGTCGACCGCGGTGCCGTTGAGCCGGATCGCCTGCTCGAGCGACGACGTGGACAGCGGCAGCGCGCCGGCCTGGTGCGCGGCCCCGATCAGGATGGAGTTGGCGACCATGTGGGTGCCGAAGACGGCCCGCGCCAGCGCCTCGGCGTCGACGTAGACGTTCTCGGTCGCCCGGCTGACGCCGTCGAGCATCGTGCGCAGCTCGGCGACGGAGGGCAGCGGGATCGCGGAGTTGTAGGCCATCTGGCCCGTCGGTGCGACGGACGAGGACGCGACCACGACGGTGCGCTGCGGGTCGCCCTTCGCGAGGTTGGGTTCGCTCACCGACGCCAGCAGGTCGAAGGCGAGGAAGACGTCGGCGCCACCGGCGGGGATGGTCGTCGCGGGCTCGACGTCGCCGGTGAACAGCTGCAGCTGCGAGACGACCGGCCCCGCCTTCTGCGACGACCCGGTGAGGTCGAGGTTGCGCACCTGGTGCCCGTCGAGCACAGCGGCGGTGGCCATGATCTGGCTGGTGGTGACGACACCGGTGCCGCCGATGCCGGTCATGTGGATGTTCACCGCGTCGGTGGGCACGACCGCGACCGGGTCGACCAGCGGCACCGACGGCAGCCGTACCGCCGTGCCGGCCTTCTTCGCGTTCTCGACGTCGACGGACACGAACGAGGGGCAGTCGCCGTTGGCGCACGAGTAGTCGAGGTTGCACGACGACTGGTGGATGGTCGTCTTGCGGCCGAACTCGGTCTCGAGGGGCTGCACGCTCAGGCACTGCGACTTGCTGTTGCAGTCGCCGCAGCCCTCGCACACCCGGTCGTTGATCATGATGCGGGTCGTGGGCTCGGCCTGCTTGGCCCGCTTGCGCAGCCGACGCTTCTCGGCGGCGCACTGCTGGTCGTGGATCAGCACGGTGACGCCGGTCAGCGCGGCGAGCTCCTCCTGCGCCTCGACCAGGTCGTCGCGGTGCCGCACGCTCGCGTTCTTCGGCAGCTTGGTGCGGCGGTACTTCTTCGGGTCGTCGGTGGTGATGATCGTGCGCACGACGCCCTCGGCCTCGAGCAGCGCCGCGATCGCGGGCACGGTCATCGCGCCCTCGACGTCCTGGCCGCCGGTCATGCCGACCGCGCTGTTGTAGAGCAGCTTGTAGGTGATGTTGGCCTTGCTCGCCACCGCGAAGCGCAGCCCGAGACTGCCCGAGTGGTGGAACGTGCCGTCGCCGATGTTCTGGAAGATGTGCTCGGCCTCGGTGTAGGCCGACGCGCCTACCCACTGCGCGCCCTCGGCGCCCATCTGCGTGAAGCCGACCAGTTCGCCGTACTCGGGGCGCGGCACGACGAGCTGCAGGATGTGGCAGCCGATGCCGGAGCCGACCAGGCTGCCCTCGGGCACGACGAGCGAGCGGTTGTGGGGGCAGCCCGAGCAGAAGTACGGGGTACGCGCCGTCGACAGCGGCAGCAGCGTGCGTTCCCGGGCCACCTGCGGCAGCCGGACGTCGAGGCCCCACCGGTCGTGCAGTCGCGGCCCGAGGACGCGGGCGACGAGCGCCGCCGTCAGCTCGCCGGAGATCGGCAGGAAGGCCTCGTCGCGCTCGTCGCGCTTGCCGACGATGGCCGGCGCCGCGGGCTGCCCGTAGAGCGCGTCGCGCAGGAAGCGCTCCAGGAACGGGCGCTTCTCCTCGACGACGACGATCTCCTGCAGTCCGGCGGCGAACGCGCGCCACTCGGACGCGGCCACCGGCGACAGCGCGGACACCTTCTTGATGCGGACGCCGGCGCGGACCAGGTCGTCGTGGTCGAGCCCCAGGGTGGTGAGCGCCTCGCGGAGGTCGGTGTACGCCTTGCCCGGGGCCACGATGCCGATGCGGGCGTCCGGCGGGTCGACGACCACCGGGTTCAGCCCGTTCAGCTCGACGTAGCGGGCGGCGAGCTCGGTGCGCGCGGAGAACAGGTCGCGCTCCGCCTCGCGCATGGGCGGGCCGGGGGTGCCGACGCGCAGCTGCGGCCGGAACGGCCGGCCGTCGAGGGTGACGCTCGGGACGATCGGGTCGACGCGGTCGGGTCCGACGTGCGCCGTCCCCGAGCCGTCGGCGATGTCGGTGACCATCTTGAACGCGACCCACACGCCGGCGGCGCGCGACAGCGCGTAGCCGTGCAGCCCCAGGTCGATGACGTCCTGCATGGTGCCGGGGAACAGGATCGGCATCGCCCAGTCGTGGAACGCGCCGTTGGTGTCGGTCGGGAAGTTCGTCGAGCGCGCGTCGGGGTCGTCGCCGGCCACCGCGAGGACACCGCCGTACTCGGCGACGCCGCCGATGTTGCCGTGCCGGAACGCGTCGCCGGTGCGGTCGACGCCGGGCGACTTGCCATACCACATGCCGAAGACGCCGTCGTACAACGGCGCGGGCAGCGTCCCCGCGGTCTGCGCGCCCCAGATGGCGGTGGCGGCGAGGTCCTCGTTCAGGCCGGGCTGGTGGCGGATGTCGTGCTCGGCGAGCAGCGCGGCGCGGCGGTTCAGCTCGAGGTCGACGCCGCCGAGCGGCGAGCCGGGGTAGCCGCTGACGAAGCCGGCGGTGCGCAGCCCGAGGCGGGCGTCGCGCCGTCGCTGGTCGAGCAGCACCCGCACCAGCGCCTGGACGCCGGTCAGGTAGACCTCGCCCTCGACGACGGCGAACCGGTCGTCGAGCGAGAAAGGCGGCGGGGTCGCGCCGCCCGTGGCGCCACCCGTCGTCGCCACGGTGTCGTCGCGTCGTGCCTGGTCGGGCTTCGCCGGCGAGCTCACCCGGTCAGCGCTTCCCGACAAGGTCACGGCCGATGATCTCCTTCATGATTTCGTTCGTGCCGCCGAAGATCTTCTGGATGCGGGCGTCCTGGTAGGCGCGCGAGACCGGGTACTCCTCCATCCAACCGTAGCCACCGAAGAGCTGCAGGCAGCGATCCACGAGCCGGTTCTGCACCTCCGACGCCCACCACTTCGCCTTGGCGGCGTCGACCACGGTGAGCGTCCCGTCGTTCCACGCGCGGATGACGTCGTCGACGTAGGAGCGGGTGACGTCGAGCTCGGTCGCGACCTCGGCGAGGACGAAGCGGGTGTTCTGGAAGTCGGCGATGCGCTGGCCGAACGCCTCGCGTTCGCGGACGTAGGCGAGCGTCGCGTCGAGCACCGCCGTCGAGCCGGCCACCGCCGCGGCCGCGATCGACAGCCGTTCCAGGGGCAGGTGCTTCTTGAGCTGGTCGAGGCCGCCGCCGAGCTCGCCGAGCAGGTTCTCGGTGGGGACGAAGACGTCGTCGAAGAACAGCTCGGCGGTGTCTTGCGAGTGCAGCCCCATCTTGCGCAGCTTGCGGCCGCGGCTGAAGCCGGCCATGCCCTCCTCGACCACGAGCAGGCTGTGCGCGGACCGCTCCCCCGGCGCGCCCGTCCGGGCCACGACGATCACCAGGTCGGACTGGATGCCGCTGGTGATGAAGGTCTTCGCGCCGGAGACCCGCCAGCCGCCGTCGGTGGCGACGGCGGCGGTGCGGATGCCGCGCAGGTCGCTGCCCGTGCCCGGCTCGGTCATCGCGATGGCGCCGATGAGCTCGCCGCTCACCATCCGCGGCAGCCAGCGCTCGCGCTGCTCGGGCGTTCCCAGTGACGCGATGTAGGGGATGGCGATGTCGTCCTGCAGCGAGAAGCTCGACGCGAGCCCGGTCGCGCCGACCCGGCTCAGCTCCTCCATCACCACGTTGCGGAAGCGGTAGTCGCGCAGCTGCCCCGCACCGCCGAACTCCTCGGGGGCACTGAGCCCGATGACGCCCTGCTTGCCGGCCGCCATCCACACCGAGCGGTCGATGAGCCGCTGCTCCTCCCAGTGCTCCACGTTGCCGACGACCTCGCGGTCGACGAACTCGCGGACGGCCTCGCGGTAGGCGTCGTGGTCGGGCTCGTAGAGATGTCGCTGCATGATCAACCTTTCGGACGATTCTGCGCCGGGAGCGGGTGGCGGATCCCTGGCTCTACCGACTTAGCGCTCGTTCAGTCTAGGTCGGCGCTCGGGGGTGGTCAAGGATCAGGCGAAGCGGGCGAGCTCGCGCTTCGCCAGCACCATGCGGTGCACCTCGTCCGGCCCGTCGATGAAGCGCATCGTGCGGGCCTGGGCCCACAGCATGGCCAGCGGCAGGTCGGCGGTCATGCCTGCGGCACCGTGGATCTGGATGGCGCGGTCCAGGATCGACTCGACGGCCTGCGGCGCGGCGACCTTGATGGCCGAGATGTCGCGACGGGCCTCGCGGGCCCCGCGGGTGTCGATCAGCCACGCGGTGCGCAGGACCAGCAGGCGCAGCTGCTCGATCTGCACCCGGGCGTCGGCGATCCACTGCTGCACCACACCGTGCTCGCCGAGCAACCGGCCGAACGTCGAGCGCCGGGTGGCCCGTTCGCACATCAGGTCCACGGCCCGCTCGGCCATGCCGATCATCCGCATGCAGTGGTGGATGCGGCCGGGGCCGAGCCGCGCCTGCGCCATGGCCGACCCCTTGCCGACCTCGCCGAGGACGTCCGCGGCGGGCACCCGCACCCCGTCGAAGGACATCTCCGCGTGGCCGCCGCTGGTGCGGTGGTCGTAGCCGAAGATGCTCAACCCGCGCACGGCCGACACGCCGGCCGCCTCGCGCGGGACGAGCAGCATGCTGAAGCGGTCGCGCGTCGACGCGTCCGGGTCGGTCACGCACATGACGACGAGCACCCGGCAGTCCTCGCTCATGCCACCGGTCGACCACCACTTGCGGCCGGTGAGGACGTACTCGTCGCCGTCGCGCACCGCCTGGGCGCCCAGGTTCGCCGGATCCGACGACGAGACGTCGGGCTCGGTCATGCAGAACGCCGACTTGATCTCACCGGCGAGCAGCGGCCGCAGCCAGCGTTCCTGCTGCGCCGGCGTGCCGAAGAGGCTCAGCAACTCCATGTTGCCGGTGTCGGGCGGGTTGCAGTTGAAGACCTCGGGCGCGATCTCGGGGCTGCGGCCGGTGATCTCGGCCAGCGGTGCGTACTGCAGGTTCGTGAGCCCCGCGCCGTCCGAGTGGTGCGGCAGGAAGAGGTTCCAGAGCCCGCGTTCCCTTGCGGCCGCCCGCAGCTCGGCCATGACCGCGGGCCGCTCCCAGCCGCTCGTGGCGTCGTCGGCGAACAGCGGCTCGGCCGGGTACACGAACTCGGCCATGAAGTCGGTCAGCCGGGCGCGGAGCTCCTGCGTGCGCTCGTCGTACTCGAAGTCCACGGGGCGTCAGCTCCAGTCGTCGAACACGGCGGGGACGTCGCCGGACACCCGCAGGGGGAAGCGCGCCTCCCGCTTCTCGACGAACGCGGCCACCCCCTCCTTGGCGTCGCGACTCGTCCCCAGGTGGTAGATGCCGCGCGAGTCCAGCAGGTGCGCCTCCGCCGGCGAGGCCGCGCCCAGCATCGTCCACATCATGTGGCGCGTCAGCGCCACCGCGACCGGTGCGCTGTGCTCGGTGAGCTCGGCGGCCAGCCGGTAGGCGGCGGGCAGCAGCTCGGCGTCGGGATGCACGCTGCGCACCAGCCCGCCCCGCAGCGCCTCGGCGGCGTCGAAGACCCGGCCCGAGTACGTCCACTCGGCGGCCTGGGCGATCCCGACGAGCCGCGGCAGGAACCACGACGAGCACGCCTCGGGCACGAGGCCGCGCCGGGCGAAGACGAAGCCGAAGCGGGCGGACTCCGCGGCGAGCCGGATGTCCATCGGCAGCGTCATCGTCACCCCGAGCCCCACGGCCGGGCCGTTGACCGCGGCGATGAGCGGCTTGCGGGCGTCGAAGAAGCGGCGGGTGATGGTGCCGCCGTAGTCGGCGAAGCGCTCCATGTCGAAGCCGGCGTCGCCGCCGTGCCGCTCGAAGATCTCCCCGCCGCCGGCGAGGTCGGCGCCCGCGCAGTACGCGCGACCGGAGCCGGTGAACACCACGGCCCGTACGTCGTCGTCACCGTCGAAGCGATCGGCGACGTGCATGAGCTCGTCGCCCATCCGGTCGACGAACGCGTTGAGCCGGTCGGGCCGGTGCAGCGTCACCGTGGCGATGCCGTCGGCGACGGCGTAGCGCAGCGTCTCGTAGCCGCCGGCGGGGTCGGCCCCGCCGGTCACCGCGCGCCCATCCGGATCGACCCGTCGAGCCGGACGACCTCGCCGTTGAGCATCGGGTTGGCGACGATGTGCTCGACGAGCATCGCGTACTCGTCGGGGCGGCCGAGCCGGCTCGGGTGCGGCACCTGCTCGGCCAGCGACGCCTTGGCCTCGTCGGGCAGGGAGGCGAGCAGCGGCGTCTCGAACAGCCCCGGCGCGATCGTCACGACCCGCACCTGCCGCTCGGCCAGCTCGCGCGCGATCGGCAGCGTCATCCCGGCGATACCGGCCTTGGACGCCGAGTAGCCGGCCTGCCCGATCTGGCCGTCGAAGGCCGCCACCGACGCGGTGTTCACGATGACGCCGCGCTCCTCGCCGTCGCGGTCCTCGGCCAGGATGCGCTCCGCGGCGAGCCGGACGACGTTGAAGGTGCCGATCAGGTTGACCTCGACGATCTTACGGAACAGCTCGAGCGGATACGGGCCGCGCCGGCTCACGACCTTCGCCGGCGGCCCGATGCCCGCGCAGTTGACGACGACCCGCAGCGGCCGGCCGGTGGCCGCGACCGCGTCGAGCGCGGCGGTCACGGCCGCCTCGTCGGTGACGTCGGCGGCGGCGAACCGCACCCGGTCGCCGAGCCGGTCGGCGACCTCGATACCGGCGGAGGACGGCAGGTCGAGCAGCACCACGTCGGCCCCGGCGGCGGCGAGCCGCTCGACGGTGGCGAGACCGAGGCCCGACGCGCCACCGGTGACGAGCGCGGCGCCAGCGTCCAGGCGCATTAGAGCCGCTCGACGATCGTCGCGTTGGCCATGCCGCCGCCCTCGCACATGGTCTGCAGCCCGTACCGTCCGCCGGTCTGCTCGAGGTGGTTGAGCAGCGTGGCCATGAGCCGGGTGCCGGACGCGCCGAGCGGGTGGCCGAGCGCGATGGCCCCGCCGCGGGGGTTGAGCCGGGCGGGGTCGGCACCGACCTCGCGCGCCCACGCGAGCGGCACGGGCGCGAACGCCTCGTTGACCTCGTAGGCGTCGATGTCGTCGAGCTGCAGGCCGGCGCGGTCGAGCGCCTTGCGGGTCGCCGGCACCACGCCCATGAGCATGAGGACCGGATCGTCGCCGCAGACGGCCGTCGCGTGGACCCGGGCCCGCGGCCGCAGCCCCAGCCGTTCGGCGACGTCGGCGGCCACGACGAGCGCGGCAGAGGCGCCGTCGCTCAGCGGCGAGGAGTTGCCGGGCGTGATGTGCCATTCCAGCTCGGGGAAGCGCTGCACGTACTCGTCGCTGCGGAACGACGAGCGCAGGCCGGCCAGCCCTTCGACCGTGGTCGTCGGGCGGACGGTCTCGTCGACCTCGTGACGTGCCGACCCGGTCGTGACGGGCACGATCTCGTCGGCGAACTGCCCGGCGCCGGCTGCGGCGGCTGCCCGTGCGTGCGAGGTCGCCGAGTACTCGTCCAACGCCTCGCGGTCGAACTTCCAGCGCTGCGCGATCAGCTCGGCGGAGACGCCCTGCGGCACCAGGCCGTCCGGGTAGCGGGCGGCGACGCCGGCACCCAGGTAGTCCTGGCCCTGCGTGTTGGAGAACATCGGCACCCGCGACATCGACTCGACGCCGCAGGCGATCGCGACGTCGTACGCACCGGCCGCGATGCCCTGCGCCGCGAAGTGCACGGCCTGCTGGCTGGACCCGCACTGCCGGTCGATGGTGGTGGCGGGCACGCTCTCGGGGAAGCCGGCGGCGAGCACGGCGTGCCGCCCGACGTTGACCGACTGCTGACCGACCTGCGACACGCAGCCGACGATGACGTCGTCCACCAGACCCGGGTCGATGCCGGTGCGCACGACCAACGCGCGCAGGGTCTCGGCCAGCAGGTCGACGGGGTGGACGCCCGACAGCGCGCCCCCCTGCTTGCCGCGCCCGGAGGCCGTCCGGACGATGTCGACGATCACCGCGTCACGCATCTGCACTCCTGTTCATCGGTTGCGGTAGCGAGGCTGCCGGCGCTCCACGAAGGCGCGGGTCGCCTCCTTCTGGTCCTCGGTGAAGGCCGTGACCACCTGTTGCCGGTTCTCGTACTCCACGGCGGCGTCGAAGCCGGGGTTCTCGACCGCCGCCCACATCCCCTGCTTGGTCAGCTCGACCGACAGCGGCGGGTGGCGGGTGATCAGCGCGGCCGTGCGCAGCGCGGTGTCGAGGAGATGGGCGTCGTCCACGACGTCGGTGACGAGCCCGAGCCGCAGCGCCTCGTCGGCGTCGACCTTGCGGGCGGTCAGCAGCAGCTCGTGCGCCCGACCGGTGCCCACGATGCGCGGCAGCAGCCACGAGGTGCCGAGGTCGCACGCGGAGTACCCCGCCTGCAGGAACGCGGCGACGAAGAACGCGCTGCGCGCGGCGATGCGGACGTCGCTGGCCAGCGCGAAGGCGAGCCCGCCCCCGGCGGCGGGGCCGTTGACGGCCGCGATCACCGGCTGCCGCAGGTGGTGCAGCCGGCGGCTGATGTCGGCGATCTCCACCTGCCGGCGGAGCGTCCGCCGCAGCTCGCCCTGCTCGGCGATCAGGTCGTCGTCGCCGTAGCCCTTGAGGTCGAGGCCGGCGCAGAACCCGCGTCCCGCGCCGGTCAGCACGACGACCCGGCACGTCTCGTCGCACTCGACCGTGTCGAGGGCTGCGGTCAGGTCGGCGACGAGGTCCACGTTCAGCGCGTTGAGCGAGCCGGGCCGGTTCAGCGTCAGCCGGGTGACCCCGGGTGCGGGCGTGTCGAGTGCGACGGTGGGCTCGGCGGCGGGCTCCGTAGTCGTGGTCATCGCAGTCACGCTCCGTTCCCGGACGCGGTGAACGCCGCGCGCACCGCCTGGTTGAAGCGGCCCGTGCCGGTCAGCGCCATCCCGCCGTCGACGACGACCTGGGCGCCGGAGACGTAGGACGCCAGCGGCGACACCAGCACCACCGCCAGCTGCGCGATCTCCTCGGCGGTCGCGAAGCGGCCGAGCGGCACCATGTCGTTCCACAGATCCTCGCCCGTGTGGTCGGCCAGACGCGCCATGCCCTCCGTGCCGGCGACCGGGCCGGGGACGATCGAGTTGACGCGGATGCCGTGCCGGCCCCACTCCAGCGCGAGGCTGCGCATCAGGCTGTCGACACCGGCCTTGGCTGCGCCGACGTGGGCCTGCAGCTCGAAGGGCATCAGCGATTGGCCGCCGGAGACGAAGAGCAGCGAGCCACGAGTCTGTCGCAACTGCTCGAACGCCGCGTGCGCGGCGTGGAACGAGCCGAGCAGGTCGATGTCGACGACCGCGCGGAAACCGTTGCTGGACAGCGATTCCGCCGGCGCGAGGAAGTTGCCGGCGGCGCCGCACACCACGATGTCGCACGGCGCGAGCTCGTCGGCCGTCCGGTCGAACGCGGCCTGCACCGCGGCGCGGTCCCGGACGTCGGCGACCGAGGTGACGACGCGGGCACCGAGTTCGCGCAGCCCGGCCGCGGCACCGAGCAGCCGCTCCTCGGACCGCCCGCAGATCGACACGTCCGCGCCCAGGGTGGCGAAGGCGGTGGCGATCGCCAGGTTGACCCCGCTGCCGCCGCCGGTGACGAACGCGGTGCGCCCGGCCAGCAGTCGCTCGTTCACCAGGCTCGTCAGGGGCGGCGTCATCGACTCCCAATCGTTCACCGGCACTTAGCGATCGCTAAGTCATGGGGAGCATGCCAAAGAGCCCGGGGCGACGCAACGGGTCGGTCGCGTCGATCGGACCGGCGTCTGGAGCATGCGACAATCGCGATCCGCGCCGCACCGTGCGCGGCCCAGCCGAGCGACTCCGGGACGACACGTGAGCACACCGCCGACCGCGCCGTCGCCGGAGCTGACCGCCATCCTGTCCGCGGCCCTCGACCTGTTCTACGAGTCCGGCTACCACGGCACCAGCGTGCGCGACATCGCCCGTCGCGTCGGGCTCACCGTGCCTGCGCTGTACTACCACCACGAGAACAAGGAAGCGCTCCTCTACGCACTGCTCGACACGTCGATCACCGAGGTCATCGCGCGTTGCCGGGCGGCGCTCGAGTGCGCCGGCCCGGCGCCCGCCGATCGCTTCCTGCAGCTGATCGAGTGCATCGTCCTCTACATCGCGTCCAACGAGAAGCTGGCCGCCATGGACGCTGAGATCCGCAGCCTCGGCCCGCAGAACCGCCGGCGCTACGGCGCCAAGCGCCGCCAGGTCGAGGTCATGCTCGTCACCTGCATCGAGGACGGCGTCGCATCGGGCGACTTCGACGTCACCTCGCCGGCCGAGACGGCCCGGGCGCTGCTCGGCATGACCCAGGCGGTCGCCACCTGGTTCCGCCCCGGCGGCCGCATGTCGGCCCGCACCGTCGCGCGGCACTACGTCGACATCGCCGCCCACACCGTCGGCGCCGCCCCGGGCCGCATCGCCGCGCTGCGATGTCGCTGATCTCCTCGTTCCCGGTTGTCCACAGGCTGCGTTTGACGATTGTCCGGTGTCGGTCACAGCCGTAAAATCGAACACGTGAACACATTCGTCGACGAGCTGGTGCCGGTCGATCTGGCGCGCTGCGACGACGACGTCCTGTTGGAGTCGTGGCGGGAGTTGGAGCGCACGCGCAACCGGCTCGCGGCGATGGAGCACCGGTTCGTCGCCGAGGCCGAGCGGCGGGGGTTGCCGTTCACGTACGGCGCGCGGAACATCGCCGCGTTCGTGCGGGGCCTGCTGCGAGTGCACCCGCACGAGGCGGTCGCGCGGGTGCGGGCGGCCTCGGCCGCTGCGCCGATGACGACGCTGACGGGTGAGACGGTGCCGGCGCCGTTCCCGGTGGTGGCGGCGGCGCAGGCCGCCGGGTCGATCTCACCCCGGCACGCCGCCGTCGTCGTGCAGACCGTCGACGCGCTGCCCGAGGCGGTGCAGGCCGAGCACGGCGCCCGCGTCGAGGCCGAGTTGGTCGACTACGCGACCCAGTTCGATCCGTTCGAGCTGGGCAGGATCGCGGCCCGCATCCGTGCCGTGCTGGATCAGGACGGTGCGTTGTGCGACGTCGCCTACCGCGAGCGGCACCGGGACCTGACGATCCGGCAGCGCCCGGACGGCTCGGCGTCGATCAGCGGCGAGGCCACCGCCGAGCTCGCCGAACGGCTGCTCACCGTGCTGGACGCGTTGGCCGCGCCGAGACCGGCCGAAGGCGGGGTGCGGGATCCGCGCACCGCGGGGCAGCGCCGCCACGACGGGCTCCTCGACTCGCTCGACCTGGTGCAGCGGGCTGAACTGCTCCCCACGGTGGCGGGCATCTCGACCACCGTGCTGCTCACCACGACGACCGACAACTGGTCGAGCGGTGACGGTGTCGCGACCACCGGTCACGGCGCGATCGTCCCGACCCAGGAGGCGATCCGGATCGCCGGCGGCGACACCCGGGCGATGACGATTCAGCTCGACGAGCACGGCGCGGTCACCGGCCATACCGATGCACGACGGCTGTTCACCGAGACCCAGCGCCTCGCCATGATCGCCCGCGACGGCGGCTGCACCTTCCCCGGCTGCGAAGTCCCCCCGGCCTGGTGCCAAGCCCACCACGTGATCGACCACGCGAACGGCGGCCGGACCACCATCGCCAACGGCGCCCTCGTCTGCGGCCGCCACCACCGCGAACACACTCGTCAAGGCTGGCGATCCGTCATACGAGACGGCCGCCCCGCCTGGATCCCCCCACCCTGGCTCGACCCCACCCGCACGCCCCGCAGCAACTCCCGCCCCGGCTGACCCTCGCCACACCGGCCCCTTGGCCCCAACCCAGCGCGCCCACGGAGCTCAACTCACCGCGCCCGCATGGGGCCAACCCGCCGTTCAGAACGCCCATTCTGCGTGGCGTCGACCAGAGACCCGCTTCGGATTCCACGGCGTGCCGGACGGGTGGCCTAGCGGGATGGGTAGCGTCCACTCGTCCGACCCGCTCGTACCAGGAGGCTCCGTGACCGACAGTGGCTCGCCCACGATCGCCGAGCTCGAGGAGCAGCAGCGGCACCTGCAGTTCGACCGCTTCGACAACCTCGACGCCTGGCGGCTGGGATGCACGCTGGTCGAGCTGGCGACGACGCGGACCCAGGCCGTCACGATCGACATCCGCCGCCACGGGCAGCAGCTGTTCCACGCGGCACTGCCGGGGACGACGCCCGAGAACGACGCGTGGATCGAGCGCAAGATCCGGGTGGTGAACCGCTTCGCGGCGTCCTCGCTGCTGGTAGGGCTGCGGCTGGCCGAGTCGGGCCGGAAGCTCGATCAAGAGCTCGGGATCGACCCGGCGCTGTACGCGGCGCACGGCGGGTGCGTGCCGGTGACCATCCGCGATGTCGGAGTCGTCGGCACCGTGACCGTGTCGGGACTGCCGCAGGTGCAGGATCACGCCCTGGTGGTCGAAGGCATGGAAGGACTCATGCGCGATCACGCCACCCGGGACACCCCTACGGGTGCATCAGCACCTTGATGCTGCGCTGGCCGCTGCGGGCGCCGGCGGCGGCGAAGGCGTGTTCGGCGTCGGCGAGCGCGAAGTGGTGCGTGACGAGCGTGGGCGCGATGTCGGGACGCCCGGCGAGGAACGTGAGCGCGTCGCGGAAGTCGTCGCCGGTGTAGATGAGTGAGAGCCGCAGGTCGAGCTCCTTGTAGAGGATCGTCTCCGTCAGCTTCGGCTGCCAGGTCGCCGCGCCGAGCGTGACGATGCCGGCACCGGGACGGGCGGCGTCGATGGCGAGCTCGAGCGAGGACTGCCCACCGGCCGAGTCGAGCACGGCGTCGGCGGCGAAGGCGTCGTCGGGGTCCACGGCGCGCACGCCCAGCGCCTCGGCCGCCGCGCGCTGGTGCGGGTGCCGGGTCGCGAGCGAGACCGAGTGGGTCGGCGTCAGCATGGCGGCGGCGAGCAGGCCGATCGTGCCTGCCCCGACGACCAGCACCTCGGCGCCGGCCGGCGCGGCGAGGCGCACGAGGGCGTGCCGCGCGACCGCGGCCGGCTCGACGAGGGCGCCGAGCTCGACCGGCAAGGAGGCGGGCAGCTCGTGCAGCTGCTCGGGACGCGCGAGCACGTAGTCGGCGAAGCCGCCGTCGACCCCGGCCATGCCGGAGAAGTTCGCCATGGAGCTCGGGCACAGGTTGGCCCGCCCCGACGCGCAGAGTGGGCAGTCACTGCACGCGGCGTTCGGCTGCACCGCCACGGGTCGGCCGTCGTCGGTGAGCCCGGCCATCTCGTGCCCGGGGACGACCGGGACGCCGCCCTGGGCGATGAAGCCGAGATCGCTGCCGCAGATGCCGGCCGAGACGATGCGCACCCGTTGGGTCCGCCCCGGGTCGGGCACCGGCTCGGCCGCGTCCTCGAGCGTCACGCCAGCGCTGCCGAAACGAATCGCACGCACGATCAGAACCTCCGGAGGCCGGGCGGACAGGGAAAGGTCAGGCTCGCGCCATGTAGGACGCCTCGACGTCGGCGCGGTTGGTCAGCAGCTCGCGGGCGGGACCCTCGAAGCGGACCGCGCCGCGGTTGAGGACGATGCCGCGGTCGGCGACCTTGAGCGCCATCTCGATGTGCTGCTCGACGAGCAGGATGCCCATGCCCTCCTCCTCGGCCGCGCGCCGCATGATCGGCATCAGCGACTGCACGATGAGCGGCGCGAGCCCGAGGCTCATCTCGTCGACCATGAGCACCGACGGCTTGGTGACGAACGCCTTGGCGAGCGCCAGCATCTGCTGCTCGCCGCCGGAGAGCAGCCCGGCCCGCCGGTCCATGAGACCGCGCAGCGCCCCGAACCGGTCGAGCATCGCCTCGACCGCCGCCTTGTCGCCCTTGGGCGCGGCGAGGCGGAAGTGGTCGCGCACGGTCAGGTCGAAGAAGATGCCGCGGCTGTCGGGGACGAGCGCCAGCCCGAGCCTGCTGACGGCGTCGGGGGTGCGGCCGGTGATGTCCTGACCGTCGAACAGCACCCGCCCACCCATCGGCGCCAGCGCGCCGATCGCGCTGAGCAGCGTCGTCGACTTGCCGGCGCCGTTGGGGCCGAGCAGGGCGACGACCTCGCCCGGGGCGACGGTGAGGCTCACGTCGCGCACCGCGGCGATGCCGGCGTACCCGGCGGTGAGTCCTTCGATGCGCAGGCCCTCAGCCATGGTGACGTTGCTCCTCGGACTCGGTGGCGCCCAGGTAGGCGCTGATGACGGCCGGATCGTCACGGATCTGCGCCGGATCGCCCTCGGCGATGATCGACCCGAAGTTGAGGACGAACAGCCGGTGCGTGTAGTTCATGATCAGGTCCATGTCGTGGTCGATCATGAGGATCCCGATGCCGCGGTCGACGAACTTCTGCAGACTCCGGCCGAACTCCTGGCTCTCCGACGACGACAGCCCGGCCGCCGGCTCGTCCAGCAGCAGCACCTTCGCGTCCGACGCCACGGCCCGGGCGACCCCGACCAGCTTTTGCAGGCCGAGCGAGAGCTCGGAGGGCACGCGGTCGGCGACGTCGGTCAGCTCGGTCATCTCGAGCACGTCGCGCACCTGCTCGGTGACGCGCCGCCGGCTGCTGCGCCGACCGAGGACGTCGCGCAGCACCGCGCCGATACCGCCCGGCTCGACCACCAGCTCGAGGTTCTCGGCGACGGTCAGCTGGTCGAACAGCTCCCCCGCCTGCCACGTGCGGGCGAGACCGGCCCGCCGCCGTGCGTAGCTCGGCAGGCCGTCGATCACCTCGCCGGCGAGCCGCACCGACCCCGAGTACGAGGCGAACCCGGTGACGGCGTCCACGAAGCTGGTCTTGCCGGCGCCGTTCGGGCCGATGAGGCCGACCACCTCCCCGGGACGGACGCTGATGGAGACGTCCCGGTTGGCGGCGACACCGCCGTAGTGGACGCTCAGCCCGGTGGTCTCGAGCACCGGCGCCGCGCGCTCGGGGATGTCGGACGACTCGACCACGAGCGGTCGGGCGTCGTCAGTGGGCGTCGACATGGGCCGGCTCCTCCCGGGTGGTGCGCAGAACCGGGCCGGCCGCGTCACCGGTGGTCGGTGGCCGGCCCGGGCCGCGCAGCCGCGCCAGGACCTGGTCGGCCATGATGCGGGTGCCGCCCGCGATGCCGAGCGGGTTGAGGATCGCCGTGACGACGAGCAGGGCGGCCGCGATCATCGGGTAGTAGGTGCCGAGGTCGACAGCCTGGTTGAGCAGCATGTAGACGATGCCGCCGGGGCCGATGATGCCGGCGAGCACGGCGCCGCTCATGCTGCCGATGCCGCCCAGGTAGACGGTCGCGAGCAGCGACAACCCCACCAGCACGGTGAACGAGCCCGGCTCCACCTGCGCGCTGCTGTAGGCGAGCATGCAGCCGCCGAGACCGGCGACGGCCGACGAGATGGCGAAGCCCAGCAGCTTGGTGCGCGAGACGTCGATGCCGATGGACGCGGCCGCCCGCTCGTTGGACCGGACGGCGAGGAAGGACTGGCCGGTACGGCCGGAGAGCAGCAGCACCACGACGACCATCACGGCGACGAGCACCACGAGGGTGAACAGCCCGAACTGCAGTCGCGACACGTTGGTGCCGCTGCGGACGCTGAGGTCGAGGCCGAAGATCTTCGGCCCGGACAGTGGATTGCCCTTCAGCGGCGTGAACACGTTGTTGTTGAAGACGAACTGCTGGACCACGATGGCCGCCGCCAGCGTGATGACGGCGAGCTGCGCGCCGCGGATTCGCAGGGCCGGCGTGCCGATGACGATGCCGAGCAGCGCGGCGACGATCACGGCGAGCACGATCGAGAGCGGGAACGGCACGCCGAGCTCGTTCTCGACCTTGGAGAGCGCGAACCCGGCGGTGCCGGCGAACGCCGTCTGCGCCAGCGAGATCTGGCCGAGGTAGCCGGTGACCACCGTGTACGACAGCGACATGATCGTCAGGATCATCGACGTCACGATGCCGTAGCGGTAGTTGCCCGACGTGAGCGTGACCGCGAGCACCGCGACCACGATCGCCACCGCGGCAACCGGCAGCTTGATGGCCGGGACCTTCACCGGCGACAGCCGCGGCTCGGTGATCCGCCCGCGGGCCGGGATGCCCTTCCCGAACAGGAAGAGGATGACGATGATCGCGAGGAACGGGACGGCGTCGGTGAGGCCGACCTTGGCCCACTTCGGCCACCAGGTGTTGGCGGCCAGGTACATGATGTAGGCCTGGAAACCGCCGAGCGCGATGCCGGCCGCGAACCCGGCCCAGAACGACTTCAGCAGCCCCACCAGCGCCACCGCGAGCGCGGGGATGACGGCGAAGGTGTACACGTTCGGGTCGAGCCCGACGAGCGTCCCGGCCAGGATGACGATGACGTTGCTCGAGAAGCCGACGAGGATCCAGATGATGAGCGCCAGCCGGTCGGGCGAGAAGCCGAGCAGCCGCAGCCCGAGCTCCTCCTCCGCGCCTGCCCGGGTCGCGATGCCGTACTTCGTGAACCGGAAGTAGGCCCACAGCGCCAGGCAGATGACCGCGGCCGCACCCACCGCGGTGGCCGAGACGACCGAGACGCTGACCCCGGCCACGGTCACGTTCTCGTTGGGCACCAGCGGCGCCATCGTGATGGTGAACGTCCCGAAACGCAGCGCGACGAGCGACTGCAGGAACAGCAGCAGGCCGACCGAGGCGACCACCTGCGACAGCGCCGGCGCCTTGCGCAGCGGCCGGAACACCAGGTAGTGGCACAGCAGCGTGAGCAGCACCCCGTTGACGAGCCCGATCAGCGCGGCCGGCCAGAGCCCCATCGGCCCGTCGCCGAGGCTGATCGACCACACCGGGAACACCAGCCGGCTGTCCGAGTGCAGCTGCGACATCACGTACGCGCCCCACATCGCCATGGCGCCGTGGGCGAAGTTGATGATGCCCGTCGCCCGGTAGACCGCGATCAGTCCGTCGGCGAACACCGCGTAGACCGCACCGGCCGCCAGGCCGAGAATGATCAACTGGATGACAACCACTGGTGCTCCGTTCTCTGCTGCCGCGTCAGGGCAGGCCGGGCCGACGCGCTCGGGTGGTGGTCGCGTCGCCGAGGTTCAGCACGTCCCGTGCTTCGTCGGGGACCGGCCGTCGGCCGGTCCCCGACCGCCGCTCACCAGTTGTGGTAGACGACCTTGAGCTGCGTGTACTTCACCATGCCGTGCTTGCCGTCCTCGCCGCCGTAGCCGGACTCCTTGTGGCCACCGTGGTGCGCGTGGAGCGCCTCGCCGCTGCCGCGGTTGATGAAGACCTCGCCGACCTCCAGGTCGCGCGAGACGGTCATGGCGCTGGCGTAGGACGACGTCCACAGGTACGCCGCGAGCCCGTAGCGCGAGCTGTTCGCGATCTCGATGGCGTGCTCGGCCGAGTCCACGGCGAGCACCGGCACCACCGGTCCGAAGGTCTCGTCGCGCATGATCGACATGTCCTCGGTGACGTCGGTGATGACGGTCGGGGCGTACCAGTAGCCCTTCTCGAAGTCCGCGCCCTCGGGCCGGCCACCGCCGGTCGCGACGGTCGCGCCCTCGCTGCGCGCCTTCTGCACCGCGCCGTCGACCTTCTCGTAGTGCGCGCCGTTGGCCAGCGGACCGAAGTCCGGGTTCTCGCGCGGGTCGCCGACCTTGAGCTCGCTCACCGCGGCGGTGTAACGCTTGATGAACTCGTCGACGATCGGGCGCTCGACGAGGATGCGCTCGGTGGCGTTGCAGAACTCGCCGGCGCACCAGAAGCGCGACTGCACGAGCGTGGGGACGGCCTTGTCGAGGTCGGCGTCCTTCAGCACGATGGCCGGGGCCTTGCTGCCGAGTTCCAGCGCCACCCGCGTCAACGTGCCCGACGCGGTCTCCATGATGCGCTTGCCGGTGTCGCGGTGCCCGGTGAAGGACACCATGGCCGAGATCGGGTTCGTGACGAGCGCCTTGCCGACCTCGCCGCCGCCGGTCACCAGGTTCAGGACGCCGGGCGGGATCTCCAGGTTCTCGTGCCAGAGCTTCATGGCCAGCACCGTCGACAGCGGCGGCACCTCGCTGGGCTTGACCACGACGGTGTTGCCGGTGACCAGCGCCGGGCCGATCTTGCGGCAGGCGATGGTGAGCGCCCAGTTCCACGGGCATATCGCGACGACCACGCCGAGCGGCTCGCGCCGGATCGTGATCTCCTCGGTCGGGGTGTCGCTGGGCAGGATCTCGCCCTCGATGCGCAGGGCCCACTCGGCGTTGAGGTCGAGCATCACGGCGCCGACCTCGACGTCGGCGTGCGACATCTCCCAGGTCTTGCCCGACTCGGCCATCACGACCTCGGCCAGCACCTCGGCGTTGTCGCGGAGCACCTTCGCCATGTCGTGCAGGAGCGTCGAGCGGGCCGAGGGCCCGGAGCGGTTCCACGCGTACTGCGCGTCGCGTGCCGCCGCCAGCGCCGCGTCGACCTGCTCGGTGGACGCGCTCGCGAGGTCGCTCAGCACGTCCTCGTTGGCGGGGTTGCGGACGGCGATGGCCGGCGCCTCGCCCGGGTGCCGCTGACCGCCGTACCAGATCGGCTGATCCGCGAATTCCTTGATCACCGACGCGATGTCGTGGATGCCGTCGTCGACACCGCTGTCGCTGCCGCTGTCGTTACCCATGCGTTCCTCCTCGTTGCGGACCGTGCCTGCGAATACTGCACTCGGGTGTGACCCAGCAGGCACTGCGGAAAATCCGGCCTTTGTCGCTAACCACAAAGACGTCCCTGGTCACCGCCCCACGACGGCACCCCGCAGACGTCACGATGCGTTCATAAGGTGCAGCGCGGCCTCGGACAGGTCGTAGACGAGCTCGCCGAAGACCCGGCCCTGGCTCGCCGCGCCGTCCATCGCGCCCGAGCGGTAGCGGGCGAAGACGCCCTCGCTGATGCAGGCCAGTCGCCACAGGGCGAAGCACATGTAGAAGCTGACATCCCCGACCTCGCGGCCGGAGACGGCTTCGTAGCGCTGGACGACCTCGGCCCGGCTGAGGAACCCCGGCTGGCCCGTCGGCGATTCGAAGCCCTCGGGCTCGCCGGGCTCGCGCCACGTGGCGAGCAGCCAGCCCAGGTCGGCGAGCGGGTCGCCCAGGGCGGCGAGCTCCCAGTCGAGCACCGCGCGGACGTCCCCCGCCTCGTCGATCATGACGTTGCCGAAGCGGTAGTCGCCGTGGACGAGCGCGGTGAAGCGCTGCGCCGGCACGGCCGCCACGAGCGTGCGGTACAGCTCGCTCATCGTCGGGATGTCCCGCGTGCTGGACTCCGAGTACTGCCGCTGCCAGCGCGCCAGCTGCCGGGCGATGTAGTTCTCCCGGCGGCCGAGCCCGCCGAGCCCGGCCGCGTCCACGTCGACGGCATGGATACGCGCGAGCACGTCGACGAGGCAGCGCGAGGCCGCACCGCGGGCGGTCGCCGGCCACGCCGCACCGTCCGCGTCGCTGGCGAGGATCGTGCCGTCGACGAAGTCCATCACGTAGAACGGCGCACCCACGACGCTTGGGTCCGGGCAGAGCGCGCGCATGACGGGCACTGGGATCCCCTGCGCGGCGACCGCCGCCATGATCCGGTACTCCCGGCCCACGTCGTGCGCGGTCTCGAGCACGTCGCGCAGGGGCGGTCGCCGCAGGACCAGCCGGCGGCCGGCGGCGTCGTCGAGGCGGTAGGTCAGGTTCGACCGTCCGCCGACGATGAGGGTGGGGGTGAGCGGCTCGGCCACCTCGACGCCGGCGCCCGCCAGCCACGGCCCGAGCTCGGGCCAGCGCTGCGCGTCATCGTCGAGGGTGGCCGCCGCGTCGACCCGTTCGGTCGGCGCTTCCACGTCCGTCTCAGATCTCGGCGACTTTGTTGTGCTCGACCATGTCCCAGTCGATGCGGGCGCCGATACCGGGGCCCTCCGGGACGTGGGCGAATCCCTCGCCGTCGATGTGGATCTTCTCGACCCCGCCGAGCGTGAACAGCTGCTCGGGGACGAGCTGCTCGAAGTACGTCGTGTTCGCGATGGACGCGATGACGTGCAGGTTGGCCGCGTCGATGATGGTGCTGGCGTTCGTGTGGACCTCGATGTTCATCCCGAACGACTCGGCGAGCCCCGCCATCTTCTTCAGCGGACCCACCCCGCCCTTGAACGACACGTCGCCACGGACGATGTCGACGGCCCGGGTGGTGATGTACTCCGGCGCCGAGATCATCGCGCCCGGCGCGACCTCGGTGCCGCAGATCGGGATGTCGAGCTTGTCGGCGAGCATCCGCTGGCCGTGCAGGTCGTACTCGCGGATCGGCTCCTCGTACCAGAGGTAGTCGAGCTCCTCGAGGACCCGGCCGACCTTGAGCGCCTCGTGCTGCTGGTAGTTGCCGGCGACGTCGATCATGAGCGGGTAGTCCGGGCCGACGGCGTCGCGCACCGCCGCGACGAGCCCGATGTCGCGGCGCGCGTCGCCCCACACGTGCAGCTTGTAACCCTGGTAGCCGATCTCCTTGTAGTGCAGCGCCTCGTCGACGAACTGCTGCACCGTCGGGTGCTCCATCGAGCTGGCGTAGACCGGCACCTTGTCGCGCACCGCGCCGAGCAGCTTGTACAGCGGCTCGTCGAGGCTCTTCGCGTAGAGGTCCCACAACGCGACGTCGACGGTGCCGATCGCGAACTGCGTGGTGTAGTTGAGCCGGTCCAGGCGCCACATGTCCTGCCAGATCGCCTCGCGGTACGCCGGGTCGCGCCCGACCAGGATCGGCCGCAGCCGGTCGGCGATCGAGTGCGCGAGGCTCAGCCCGCCGTAGGCGCTGACGACCTCGCCGGTGATGCCCTCGTCGGTGACCAGCTGGACGGCCAGGAAGTCGGTCACGTAGGGCGCGATGGACTGGCCACCGTAGAGCGTGGGCGCTTCGTAGCCGGCGGGCAGCTCGGCACGGTAGGAAACGAGACGGACGTCCTTGATGATCACGCGTTCTCCTGGGTACGGGTACCTGCGGGTGCGGCAGGGCTCGGGGTCGCTGCGCCTGCCGGGGACTGCTGCCTCTCGGTCACCAGTTGTGGTAGACGACCTTGAGCTGGGTGTAGTGCAGCAGGCCGTGCTTGCCGTCCTCGCCGCCCAGACCCGATTCCTTCCAACCGGCGTGGTGGGCGTGCATCGCCTCGCCCGGCCCGCGGTTGATGAACATCTCGCCGAAGTCCAGCTCGCGGGCCGCCGTCATCGCCGAGGCGTAGGAGGACGTGTAGACGTAGCTGGCCAACCCGTAGCGGGTGTCGTTCGCGATCCTGAGCGCCTCGTCCAGCGAGTCGACCGGCATGATCGGGATGACCGGCCCGAACGTCTCCTCGCGCGCGACCTGCATGTCGGGCGAGACGTCGGTGAGGACGGTCGGGGCGAACCAGAACCCCTTCTCGTAGTCGGCTCCGGTCGGCGTCGACCCGCCCGTGACGACGGTGGCGCCCTCGGCGACCGCCGCCGACACGGCCGCGGAGACCTTCTCCAGCTGCGCCCGGTTGACCAGCGGGCCGAAGTCGACGTCGCCGCGGGGGTCGCCGACGCGCAGCGCCGCGGCCTTCTCGGTGAACAGCCGGGTGAACTGGTCGTACACCGGGCGCTCGACCAGGATCCGCTCGGCGGCGCCGCAGGTCTCCCCCGCGAAGCTGAACCGGGCCGCGATCAGCCCGTCCACGGCCAGCTGCAGGTCGGCGTCGGCGAGCACCAGGGCCGGCGCCTTGCCGCCGAGCTCGAGGGCGACCCGGGTGAGGTTGGCCGAGGCGTCGGCCATGATCCGCTTGCCCGTGTCGCGGTGCCCGGTGAACGTCACCAGGCTGGTGACGGGGTTGCGCACGAGCGCCTGCCCGACCGAGCCGTCCCCGGTGACGAGGCCGAGCAGGCCCGCCGGCACGTCCAGGTTCTCGTACCACAGCTGCAGCGCCATGATCGTCGCGAGCGGCGTCACCTCGCTCGGCTTGACCACGACGGCGTTGCCGGTGATCAACGCGGGGCCGAGCTTGCGGCACAGCAGCGCCAGCGGCCAGTTCCAGGCGGTGATGGCGGCGACGACGCCCATCGGCTCGCGCTGGATGTGGATCTGCTCGGTCGGGGTGTCGCTGGGCAGGATCTCGCCCTCGATCCGCAGGCCCCACTCGGCGTTGCGCTCCAGGTACTGCGCCGACAGCTCGACCTCGATGGCGGTGATCGTGCGCGTCTTGCCCGACTCCGCGGTGAGCGCGTCGGCCAACGCGTCGGTGTTGTCGCGCAGCACCGTCGCCATCTGGCGCATCAGCGTCGCGCGGGCGGTCGGCCCGGAGCGCCACCACGTGCGCTGGGCGGCCTTGGCCGCGAGCAGCACGGCGTCGACCTGCGCCGGGGTCGCGCTCGGCACGGACGCGACGACGGCCTCGTCGGCACCGTTGACGACCTTGAGCTCGGCGCCCTCGCCCGCCTCGAACGCCCCGTCGCGCGACACCGTCCGCGCGACGAGCTGCGTGTAGTCCCGGGTCGTGGCTGCTGTCTCGCTCATCGGTTCCTCCTGGTTGTCCGTGCCGTCGCGGCGGTCGTGGTGGTGGGGACGGGCCGGGCGGTCACAGCACGCCCACGCTGAACTCGGCGACCTGGTCCCAGTCGACGCGCACGCCCAGGCCGGAGCCGTCGGGTGCGCTGACGCGGCCGTCCTCGCCGACGTCGATCGAGCCGATCACCGGGTAGGAGAACGCCTCCTCCGGGACCAGCTGCTCGTAGAACTCGGTGTTCTTGATGCTCAGGGCGACGGCGAGGTTCGCCGCGTCCAGCAGCGGGTTGCCGGCGTTGGTGTGCACCTCCAGGTTCATCCCGAACGCCTCGGCCAGGGCCGCGGTCTTCTTCACCGGCGTCACCCCGCCCTTGAACGAGACGTCCGAGCGCACGATGTCGACGGCCCGCGTCGTGATCAGCTCCGGGCTCGAGAACATCGACCCCTCGTTGGTCTCCAGCGCGGCGATGGGCACCGCGAGCTCGTCCGCGAGCCACTTCAGGCCGTGGACGTCCCAGTCGTGCAGCGGCTCCTCGAACCAGTGGTAGTCGAGCTCCTGCAGCACGGCGCCGACCCGCAGTGCCTCGACCTGGCTGTAGGCGCCGACCGCGTCCACCATGAGCGCCATGTCGGGGCCGACGGCGGCGCGCACCTCGCGGCAGCAGTCGATGTCGAAGGCGACGTCACCGGTGGTGTGCAGCTTGTAGCCGGCGAAGTTGCGACGCTGGTAGAGCAGCGCCTCGTCGACGTACTCGGCGACGGTCGGATGGCTCATCGAGCTCGCGTAGGTCGGCAGGCTGGCCCGGTAGCCGCCGAGCAGCTGCCACAGCGGCAGGTCCAGCGTCCGCGCGAAGGCGTCCCACAGCGCGACGTCCACGGTGCCGATGGCGAACTGCGGCAGGAACCAGAGCCGGTTGCGCGACCACATGCCCTGCCAGATGGCCTCGAGGAAGCGCAGGTCCTTCCCGATCAGGAACGGCCGCAGCCACTTCGCGATGTAGTGCCCCAGGCCGAGGCCGCCGCCGAGGGACAGCGACTCGCCGGTCACGCCGGCCGCGGTGGTGATGCGGACGGCGACGCACTCGGTGAGCAGGTGCCCGATGGGCTCGCTGCCGATCATGGTGTCGGCCGGCGTGGTGGGGTGCGGCCGGTCGTAGACCTCCACCCGGACGTCGGCGATGCGGGTGGGCGAGAGGTCGTCGGCGGCGAGGGTGCCGACCTCGTCTACCCGCATCGGCCGGTCCGGGTCGGGGGGACGGGGGTGCTTCGGGTCATCGTCACAGCTCCGCGATCTTGTACTTCTCGACGAAGTCCCAGTCGATCCGGAGACCGAGCCCGGGGCCCTCGGGGGCGTGAGCGAACCCCTCGTGGTCGATGAAGACCGGCTCCTCGACGCCGAAGTCGTAGAGCGACTCGGGCACGAGCTGCTCGAAGAACGAGGTGTTCTTCACCGACAGCGCGACCTGCAGTCCCGCCGCGTCCATCATCGGGTTCGGGTTGGTGTGCACCTCGAAGTTGATGCCGAACGCCTCGGCGAGCGTCGCGATCTTGCGCGTGTGCCCGATGCCGTAGGTGAAGGACGGGTCACCGCGCACGATGTCGACGGCGCGCGACGAGATCAGCTCGGCCCGCGAGTAGAGCCCGCCCTCGTTGGTCTCGCCGCCGCAGATGGCGACGTCGAGGTTCTCGGCGAGCATCCGGTAGCCGTGGATGTCGTAGTCGCGCAGCGGCTCCTCGTACCAGAGGAAGTTGAGCTCGTCGAGCACGTGACCGACGCGCAGCGCCTCGTGCTGGTTGTAACCGGCGACGACGTCGATCATCAGCGGCCAGTCGTCGCCGACCGCCTCGCGCACCGCCCGGCACGCCTCGATGTCGCGGTCCGGGTCGGCCCACACGTGCAGCTTGTAGCCCTGGTAGCCGCGCTCCTTGTAGGCGAGCGCCTCCTCGACGAACTCGCCGACGTTCTCCTTGGTCATCGAGCTCGCGTAGGCAGGGATCTTGCGGCGGTAGGTGCCGAGCACCTCGTGGATGGGCGACCCGACCGACTTGGCGTAGAGGTCCCAGAGCGCGACGTCGATCGTGCCGAGCGCGAACAGCGGCGGGAACCACAGCCGGCTCATGTCCCACAGGTCCTGCCAGATCGCCTCCCGCTCCGCGGGGTCGCGGCCGATCAGCGCCGGCTTGAACGTCGACGCCAGGTAGTGCGCCATCCCCATGCCGCCGCCGAGGCTGAAGGTCTCACCGGTGACGCCCTCGTCGGTCGTGATCTGCACCGCCACGATCTCGGTCAGCAGCTTCATCGTGGACTGCCCCTTGATCATGGCGGCGCGTCCGTGCCCGGGGTCGGGTCGGCGGAAGACGGTCAGCTTGACGTCCTCGATCTTCACGAGTGGTTCCCTTTCGACATAGCGGGTGGTCAGACCTTCCAGACGCCCGATGCGGTCATGTAGATGAAGGTGGAGTTCAGCGCGCCGGCGGTGACGCCCATGTCGACGGCCACCTCGGCACCGGTGATCTGCGCGCAGTCGTCGCTCGCGAGCGTCGCGATGGCGTCGGCGACACCCTCGCTCGGCATGACGACGTCCTTGCTGTCCTCCTGCCGCATCACGGCGTCGGCACCGCGCACGTAACGGGTGAGCGCCTCGCGCGCCTGCGTGCCCGTCTCGCCGTCGACCCCGCCGAGGATCACGACCAGCGACCGGATGCCCCGGTCGGCGTACTCGATGGCCTGCGACTTGCTGAGCTGCACGAGGCCGGCCTTCGACGCGTTGTAGGCCGCCATGCGGGCGATGGGGCTGGTGGCCCCGTTGATGGACGCGACGTTGACGATCACGCCGGAGCGCTGCTCCACCATCTGGGCCAGGGCGTACTTAGAGCAGAAGAAGGCGCCCTTGAGGTTGGTGTCGATGATCGCGTCCCACCACTCCTCGGTCGCCTCGTGCGAGTCGACGAGGCCGGGGTCGCCGAGCACGCCCGCGTTGTTGACGAGGATGTCGAGGCGGCCGAACCGGTCGACGGCGCCGCGCACCATCTCCTCGCAGCTGGCCACCGAGGTGACGTCGCCGGCCACGAAGTGGTAGTTGGCCGCCAGCTCGCCGAGGTCCTCGGCGATCTTCTCCCCCAGCTCGGCGCGACGGCCGGTGCCGACGACCCGGGCGCCGCGGCGCAGGAAGTTGCGCGTCAGCGTACGGCCGTTGCCCGACGTGGCGCCGGTGATGAGGGCGACCTTGCCCTCGAGGTTGTTGGTCATGCCCGCTCCTGCGTCCGCGCGTCGAGGTGGGCGGCGAGAGAGTCCAGCCCGGTCCGGTACATGTCGTCGACGGCGGCCCGCAGCTCGTCGTCGGCGTCGAAGTGCGCCGCCCAGACGACGTGGGACCGGCCGGCCAGGTCCTGCACGGTGATCGTCGACTCGTAACCCTCGAGCGCGAGCGGCGCCTCCTCCAAGACATAGGTGTAGCTGCGGTCGGCGTCCGACCGGTGCGTGATGCGCTCCCTGGCCACGAGGCCGCCAGGCATCGTGCCGACGCGCACGTCGCCCTCCATGTGCGAGTCCTCCAGGGCGGGCAGCCATCGCGCGATCGCGCCCGGGTCGCCGACGACGTCCCAGACCTCGTCCGGCGGGGCGTCCAGCTCGATCTCGTGCCTGATGTGGTGCATGGGTCCTCCACGCTCGGGTGACTCGACGGGACGGGCGCGGGTGGCAGCGAGGCGTGACGCACTCGCTGCCACCCGGGTCGGGAGCGGCTACTTGGGCACGAGGCCCGGGTCGACCGCGGTGAAGCCACCCTCGTCGGCGCCGGTCGGCTTGAGCGTGCCGTCACCCATGGAGACCGAGAGGATGAGCTTGTTGCTGCACGCGGAGGTGCCCGGGAACACGGTGCCGCCGCAGGTGAGCTTCGGCCCGGCGAAGCCCTGGTAGTCCTTCAGCCCCTTCAGCGCCGCCATCACCGTCGCGGCGTCGATGGTCTTGAGCTTCGACGTGATCCGGACGAAGTCCATCATCGTCGCGAAGTCCTCGTAGGTGAAGAAGCCCTTCTTGTCCGACGCGATGCCCTTCGTCGCCTCGTCCATGACCTTCACGTCGGCCTGCAGGTTGGCGGGGAGGTACTTGCTCATCGCCGGGAAGAAGTTGTTCTGGTACGTGTACACGTCCTTGGAGTTCGCCCCCAGCTGCTCGACGCCCACGCAGTTGCCGGCGAGCAGGGTGCCGTTGAAGCCCGCCTGCCGCGACGAGTTGATGAACTGCTGGCACTGCGACGGCGTGGTCAGCTTGACGACGCCGAGCACCTGCGCGCCGCTGGACTGCGCGGTCGCCGCGACGACCGAGAAGTTCGGGCTCGTGTCGTTGTAGTAGATGGCGTTCATCGAGATGCCGAGCTGCTTGGCCACCGGCACCAGGAACTTGTCGGCGTAGGTGTGCTGCGCCGGCACGTCGTTCAGCCCGTACGCGATCTTGGTCTTGCCCAGCTTCTTGAACGCGACGAGCGGTGCGATGGCGTACACCGCGTTGGCCGGGCCGAGGGAGTAGTAGGTGCCCGACGTGTCGGTGTCGGCGACGGCGTTCTGCGCGACGTTGCCGAGGACCGGGATCTTCGCCGCCTTGTAGACGGGCAGGCTGTCGGCGATGCCGCGGTCGAAGCCGTCGAGCACCGCCACGACCTTCTTCTGCACGAAGTTGTTCGCGCAGGAGGTCTCCTTGGCCGCCGACGCGTCGGTGTGGCACTCCAGCGCCTGCAGCGGCCGGCCGTTGATGCCGCCGTGGTTGTTGATGTAGTCCAGGCCCGCCTTGAGTCCGGGCGCGACCTGCGGATTGGCCTCGGGGCCGCTGTCCGGGATCAGGTAACCGATCGTGACCGGGGCCCCCGTGGCCTTCTTCCCCTGTGCTGCCGGCGAACCGGCCTGCGACCCGTCGTCCCCGCTCCCGCCCCCCGAGCTGGAACAGGCCGCGAGGGCGATGGAGCTCGCGGCCAGGACCGCGGTCACCGCCCTGGTCTGCATCGATCGCTTCATGAACTCTCCTTCGAGTCGCGCCCTGTCGCGCCGGTGGCCAAGAGAAGCACCACAACCGCAACCGTCGCGCCCGCGCTCGTCGCCGCCGTTGTGTCTCTCCACAGAGCGGGTGCGTCCGCACGGTCGTCGGCGACGGCGCGCAGTGGTGGGCTGGGGACGCGCAAACGCCTAACTGACCCAGGAGCTGCGACCCTTCCGTTCGGACGGGGGCTGGTGTCACGATCTGTTCACTTCCATAACCCCACCTAGTCGAGGAGTCCGCATTGGCGCTGGCTCAGTTGTTGGGCACGTCGACCGGTGACTCGTGGAACGGGCGATATGCCCAGGTTCTCGAGGCGTTCGAGGAGGTCTCGCTGCTCTCGACGTCCGGAACCGTCGAGCTGGACGACGTCCTGCGCCTCGTCGGCCGGCGGCTGTGCGAGCTGCTCAGCTCCAACCGCTGCTCGGTCTACCTGCGGCAGAGCGACGGCACCTTCCGCGGCCAGCTCGGCTACTGCACCGACCGCGACATCGACGGCGCCGTGCGCAAGCTGGTCGCGGGCGTCGCGTCGGACCAGTTCACCGCCGAGGTCGTCAGCACCGCCAAGCCGGTGATCGTGTCCGAGGCGGTCTCCGACCCGCGGACGATCCAGCGCACGATGCGGCGGTGGGGGGTGCGCTCGATGCTCGGCGTGCCGCTGGTCGTCGACACCGACGTCATCGGCGTCATCTACGTCGACAACGAGCGGGCCCGGCGCGACTACACCGACCAGGACACGCAGGTGGCGCAGGCCTTCGCCGCGCTCGCCGCGATCGTCGTGCGGCAGAGCTGGATGCAGGCGCGGTTGCGCGACAACGCGAACGTCATCGACCGGCAGCGCACCGTGCTCAGCGAGTCCAGCCTCATCCACACCCGGGTGACGAAGGCGGTGCTCGAGGGCAGCGAGGTCTCGGAGCTCATCGCGCTGACCGCGTCGTTGCTGCGCCGCCACGTCGTGCTCTACACGCCCGAGTTCGAGGTCGACGCCTGGGCGGCCCCCGACGGCACGGTGACCGGCAGCTGCCCGGCGATGACCCGCGACCAGGCCCGCTCCGCACCCGTCCTGGAGGCCCTGCAGGGGCTGTCCGACGGCGAGCCCAGCTTCATGATCCAGCCCACCCGCGAGCTCCGGCTCCGCCGGCTGCTGGCCGCGCTGGTCGTCGACCACCACTGCGTCGGCTACCTCGAACTGTGCGAGAGCGGCACCCCGTTCACCCTGGTCGACCGGCGCGCGATCGAGCAGGCCGCGATGGCGCTGGCCCTGCGCATGCTCGCCCGGCACCGCAGCGAGGCGCTCGACCGCCAGGAGCGCGAGCTGTACTTCTCCGACCTGCTCTACGGCCGGCGCGACACCACCGACCTGATCGCCCGCGCCGGCGATTTCGGGGTCGACGCCGCGCAGTGGCACACCGTCCTGCTGCTGCAGTACCAGCGCCGCGCGTCGAGCGCGCGGCCGCACGTCGGCACCGACCGGACGGCGCTGGTCGACCTCGTCGGCGCGGCGCTGCCGGCCGGGTCGAAGGTCGTGGCCAGCACCGGCATCCCGGGTGCGGAGCTCGTCCTGGTCGAGACCGCCCCGGGCGACCAGCAGGTCGACGCCGTCGACGGCCTGCTCACCGAGTCCGTCGCCGCCGTGCTCGACGGGCTGGCCGAGCGCTTCGACGCGCACTTCTGCGTCGTGTCCGACATCTGCCGCGAGCTCGCCGACGTCGCGGCGTCCGCGCGCCGCTCGCGACAGCTCGCCGGCTCCCTGGGCAAGAGCGTCGTCCGGCCCCGCGTCGTCCCGGCCCGTAGCTTCGACCTCGTCCGGCTCATCGGGCAGCGCACCGGGATCGTCGGGGCGGTCGAGTACGCCGAAGACGTTCTCGCGCCGATCGCCGAGTACGACCGTTCCCACGGCACCGAGCTCGAACGCACGCTGTGCACCTTCGTGAAGTGCGACGCGCAGCTGCGCCGGACCGCCGTGCAGCTGGGGGTGCACGACAACACCGTCCGCTACCGGCTGGGCAAGGTGCGCGAGATCGCCGGCATCAAGGCCGAGCGCCTCGAATCCCTCGCGCAGGTGCTGCTCGCGACGCAGATCCGCGATCTGGTCGAGACGTCCGGGGCCGGCGCCGGCTGACCCGCACGTGGTCGAGTCGATCTTGCCGACCGCCCGGTTGTGGCAATCGACAAGGGGCTCCCCGGCCGGCGTCAGTTTCTGGTGATCGCTGGTCCACAGTGGGCCCATGAGCGCGTCGGCGGACGAGATCGCGAACATGTTCGTGCGGTCGCGGAGCACCGGGCGACCGGTGAAGCCGCCCCACTGCGAGAGGTCCTATGACCTGCAGGGTGCGTACTACGTGCAGCGCCGGTTCGTGGACGCCTACGTCCGCACGGGCGAGCGCAGCGTGGCCGGGTACAAGCTGTCGGCGACGAGCCCGGCGAGCCAGGCCGCGCTCGGCATCCCCGAGCCGCTGATCGGCGCACTGTTCTCCGACGAGGTGCTCGCGAGCGGGTCGCAGGTCGACACCAGCGTGTTCCACTGCCCCATGGCCGAGGCCGAGGTGGCCTTCGTCGTCCTGCAGGACCTGCCGGAGCTCTGCAGCCGGGAGCTGGTGCTGGAGAGCACGGCCCTCGTGCCCGCCATCGAGCTGGCCGACTCGCGGATGACCGGTTGGCCGCAGGCCATGACGTCGTTCTCGCCGCAGGACATCGTCGCCGACAACGCGTTCAGCGGTCGGCTCGTCGTCGGGGCGCAGGTGAGCCCCCGCGACATCGACGTCACGCGCATCGCCGTCGACCTCACCTACGGCGAGGAGGTCAACTCCAGCTCGGTGCCGGCGGTCATCCGGGTCGACCCGGTGAGCCTGATCGGCTGGCTGTCGCGCGGCGTGCACCGGGTGAGCGGCCGGCTGCGCGAGGGCATGGTCATCGCCTCGGGGGCGGTGGCGGGGCCCGTGCCCGTCACCGACGGCGTCGTCGCCGCCGACTTCGGGCCGCTGGGGACGGTGTCGGCGGTGCTGTCCGCCGGCCCCCCGGCCTGATGCCGGACGCGGTGCCGACGACGTCGTTGTGGCATCGCACATCCCGCCCCGTCGCCACCCTGGACAAGCCCGCCACCGAACTTCCAGTGTTCGTCCGAGCACCGATGCCGCATCCGAGAGGACCCTGCACATGAAGACCCGCGCCGCCGTCCTGTACGACTTCGACAAGCCGCTCCGCGTCGAGGAGCTCGAGCTGGACGAGCCCAAGGCCAACGAGGTGCTCGTCCGCATGATGGCCAACGGCATCTGCGGCTCGGACCTGCACGCCATCAAGGCCGAGCTCCCGGTCTCGCTGCCCATGGCCCTCGGCCACGAGGGCGCCGGCATCGTCGAGAAGGTCGGCTCCGCCGTCACCAAGGTCAAGCCCGGCGACCACGTCATCACCGTCTACAACCCGTTCTGCAACGCCTGCGAGTACTGCCTCACCGGCACCCCGTACCTGTGTGCCAACTGGTCGGCCGGAACGCTGGAAGGCATCCTGCCCGGCGGTGACTTCCGCATGCGCAACGCCAACGGCGACGGCATCCGGCAGTGGTGTTACCTCGGCACGCTGAGCGAGCACGCCGTGCTGTCGGAGATGTCGGTCATCAAGGTCGACGACGACCTGCCGTTCGCGCCGATCTCGCTGGTCGCCTGCGGTGGCGCGACGGGCTTCGGCGCGCCGTTCAACCGGGCGAAGGTGCAGCCCGGCCAGTCCGTGCTCGTCCTCGGCTGCGGCGGCGTCGGCTCGTTCGCCCTGCAGGGCGCCCGCGTCGCCGGCGCGACGACGATCATCGCCGCCGACCGCAACGACTTCAAGCTCGAGCAGGCCAAGCTGCACTTCGGCGCCACGCACACCATCAACACCGAGCGCGAGGACGTCGTCCAGCGGTGCAAGGAGCTGACCCGCGACGGTCAGGGCGTCAACCACGCCTTCGAGGTGATCTCCACCCCGGAGACCATCGGGCAGGCCATCGAGGCCACCGCCAAGGCGGGCACCACGACGATCATCGGCATGATGCAGATGGATCACGTCGGCGTGCCGATGAACCCGACGATGTTCGTCGCCCTGCACAAGACCCTCTACGGCTCGCTCTACGGCGCGAGCATCCCGCAGGCGGACTTCGCCCGGTACTTCGACATGTACCGCAGCGGGCAGCTCAAGCTCGACGAGGCCATCACCCGCGAGTACACGCTCGACCAGGTCAACGACGCGTTCGCCGACGTCGTGAACGGCACCAACCTGCGCGGCGTCGTCCGCTTCGACTGACCGCTCCCGCCCCCGCACTCGTGGCGGCCGGTCCCGGTGCACCCGGAGCCGGCCGCCACGAGTTTTTCTCAGCGGCGCAGGGCGCGGCGCGCGAGCCAGTTGCCGAGGAACTGGCCGGCCTGCACGATGACGACGATCGTCGCGACGCTCGCGTAGACGGTGAACCAGTTGTAGCGCTGCGAGCCGTAGGTGATGGCGAAGTCGCCCAGGCCGCCGCCGCCGAAGAGCCCCGCCTGGGCCGACATGTCGACCACGGCCACGAAGATGAACGTGTAGCCGAGGACGATCGGGCCGAGCGCCTCGGGCACCAGCACGGTGAGCAGGATGCCGATGGGGCGCGCGCCCGCGGCCCGTGCCGCCTCGATGACCCCCGGCTCGACGGTGAGCAGGTTCTGCTCGACGATGCGGCTCACCGCGAACGCCGCCGCCAGCGACAGCGCGAAGGTCACCGCGTTGGTGCCGATCGTCGTCCCGATCGTGCGGAGCATGAGCGGCTGGATCGCGGTCAGGAAGATGACGAACGGGATCGGACGCACCAGGTTCACGAGCAGGTTGACGACGACGAACACCGCCCGGTTGCCCAGCAGGTTGCCGGGCCGGGTGGCGTAGAGCGTCAGCCCGAGCCCCAGCCCCAGCAGGCCGCCGACGACGACCGAGACCGTGACGATGTAGAACGTCTGCCCGATCGCGGTACGGAAGACGGCGAGGTTGTCCAGGAACTCGTCCACGTCAGGGCTCTTCGGTCACGTCGACCCCGCGGTCGCGCAGCTCGGCGAGCAGGCCGTCGACCGCGGCGTCGTCGCCGGTGAGTTCGTAGGTCAGGCTGCCGACCGGGCGATCCTGCAGCTCGCTGATGCCGCCGAACACGATCTCGGCGACGACGCCGTGGGCGAGGAACGACCGCGCCAGTGTGGTCTGCAGCCCGGCCTGGTCGCGCACGCGGACGGTGACGATGCGCCCGGGGTGGGTGAGCCGGAGGCGTTCGAGCGTCGCGGTCGACGGCCGGTCCTGCAGCGCGGTGGCCACGAACCGGGCCGCCGCCGTCGTCTGCGGGCGGGAGAACACGTCGTAGACGGTGCCGACCTCGGCGACGCGGCCGTCGTCCAGGACGGCCACGCGGTCGGCGATGGCCCGGATGACGTCCATCTCGTGGGTGATGATCACGACGGTCACACCGAGCTCGCGGTTGACGCGACGCAGCAGGCCGAGCACCTCGCGGGTGGTCTCGGGATCGAGCGCGCTCGTCGCCTCGTCCGCGAGCAGCAACGACGGCTCGGTCGCCAGCGCACGGGCGATGCCGACGCGCTGCTTCTGCCCGCCGGAGAGCTGCTCGGGGTGATCGTGGGCGCGGGCGAGCAGTCCGACGAAGTCGAGCAGCTCGGCCACCCTGCGGTCCCGCTCGGGTTGGCGTACGCCGGCGACTTTGAGCGGATACGCGACATTTCCCGCGACCGTGCGCGAGCGGAACAGGTTGAACTGCTGGAAGATCATGCCGATGTCGCGGACGGCGGCGCGCTGCTCGGCGCCGCGCAGCGACGTGAGGTCGTGTCCGGCGACGACGACCCGTCCGGACGTCGGCGTCTCCAACCCGTTGATCATCCGCACGAGCGTGCTCTTGCCGGCGCCGGACTGGCCGACGATGCCGAACACCTCGCCGCGCCGGACGTCGAGGTCCACGCCGGCCAGCGCGGTCGCCGACTCGTCCCGGCGCCCCCGCCCGGGGAAGGTCTTCGTCACGTCGGCCAGCCGGACGTGCACCGCGGCTGTCTCGGCCATGCTCATCCTCTCTCGCGACGCAGGCCCGACGGCTCCGCCGGAACCGCCGGACCTGCGTGCGTGTCGGCCCTACTTGCTCGCGCTGCGCGCCTGGCCCTCGACCGTCTTCAGCTCGGCCTGCAGCCGGGCCGGCGCGACCGTACGGAACACCGCCGTGCCACCGTTCGCCTCCTGCACGCCCTTGCGCACGGCCGGGTCGCGGTACAGCGCCGCGAGCTTCAGGTACGTCGGGTCGGCCTTGTCCTCGGCGCGGGCGACGAAGATGTTCACGTACGGCGCGGCGCTCGAGCTGGCCGGGTCGTCGTGGAAGATCGCGTCCGTCTTCGCCAGCTTGGCCGCCGTGGCGTAGTTGTTGTTGACGACGGCCGCCGCCGCCGAGCCGTTCTGCAGCGCGGTGGCCGTCTGCGACGCGTCGAGGGGGGTCACGTCGACCTTGTGCGTCTGGATGTCGGACACGCTGGAGAACGCCGTGCCCCCGTCCTTCAGGGTGAGCAGCTTCGCGGCCTGCAGCACGAGCAGCCCGCGCGCCTCGTTGATCGCGTCGTTGGGGATGACGACCTTGGCGCCGGCCGGGATGTCGGCGGGCTCGTCGTACTTGGTGGCGTACAGCGGCAGCGGGTAGACGGCCGTGGCCCCGATCGGCTGCAACGTGTCCTTGGCGGTGACGTTGTAGTTCGCGAGGTACTGGATGTGCTGGAACTCGTTGAGGTCCAGCTGCTTCTGGCGCAGCGCGGGGTTCGGTTGGCTGTAGTCGCTGAAGTTGACCAGCTTCACCGTGATGTCGAGCTTGTCCTTCGCGAGCGTGGTGAAGGTCTTCCAGTAGGGCTCGGACGCGTCGGTGACGCCGAGGCGCACGGTGCGGCCGTCGCTGTCGTCGTCGCCACCGTTCAGCGCGACCACGAGGCCGACGACGAGCGCGGCGACGACCACCGCCGCCCCGACGACGACGGCCGGCAGCCGGCTGCGGCGCCGCGCGGGCAGCTGCGGCTCGGCGGACGCACCGGGAGTGGAGTTGGAGTTGGACATGTCGGGTTCCTCGTTTCGTTCTGTCTCACGCGCGCGCCGTCGGTGGGCGAGCGGACGCGCGGGCAGCCACGGACGCGTCTCGTGGCTGACTGGAGCTGGCTGGGTTGACGGGGCTGACCGAGGGCGGACGGCGGGTGCGCGTCCCGGGAGGCGGGCCGGCCGGTCGGCGGCCGCCGTCCTCAGGTCGGGAGCGTCGCTCGTCGCCCGGGGACGCGTGACCGCGTGACGGTGCCCGCGCCGGTACAGGACGACCGCGCCACGGGCGGCCGGTAGCAGCCGTCGGCCGGCAGCGCGCACGTCACCGTGCCACCCGACGTCATAAGCTTTCCTACCGACACAGTGGGGAAGACTAGCGGAGTCGCGGCGGCCGACCAGACCCGGGTGTCGCGAGGTGCCGTGGGTTACTCCCGCCCGCCGACGGCAGGGCCGGGACCGGCCGGGACCGGCCGAGCAGGCATCATGGCGACTCGTGCGGATCCTCGTCGACGAGTGGGAGCTCGGCGACTGGTCGAGCGAGGACGCCGTCGTGCTGCGCGTCGGCGACGACTTCGACCGCGGCGCGTCCGACTTCCGGGCCGAGTCGCCCGACGAGGAGTTCCGCGCCGCGCTGGGCGCCGAGCTCTTCGACTCGATCGACGCGCAGACCTACGGCAACGGTCCCGGTCGCCGGTGTCGCGTCCGCGGCCGCATCACCGCGATCGGTGCCGTGCTCGAGCGGCAGACCCGGCGCCCCGACGGAAGTCTGCGCATCGAGTGCCGCACGCGGGACGTCGCCGCCACCGAGGACGGCGCCGGCCGCTCGACGGGCCACCGGTTCCTCGTCGACGTGGCGGTACGCCCCTGACGGACCGCAGCCGGCGGCGGGATCGACAGCTCGCGGTCGGCCCCGGCGTCACGATGTGTCGACACAGCGACAGGGCGCCCGGGTGGTCGACGAGCGGTCACCGACCGCCCGACAGCACGAGCCGGCACCCCTCGCACGTGACCACCCGCCGGGCCAGCTGCAGGTCGGCGGCCACGGTCTCGGTGAGCACCACGCCGCAGAGCGCCTCCAAGCCGGTCAGCAACGGCACCAGGCTGGCATGGCGGACCGGGCGCGCACGGTCGGCGTACCCGACGTAGACCGCGCTCCCCGCCGCCGCGGAGACCCGCGGAACCGGTGTCGGCTCGTCCTCCAGCGGGCCCGACAGGATCGCCGACGACATCTCGGCGGTCAGTCCCACGCGAGCGGGACGTCCAGCGGCGACAGCATGGAGCCCGCTCCGCGCTCTTCCAGCACCCCGTCGGCGTCGAGCCGGAAGTGCGGGATGACGGCCAGCCACTCCTCGGTCGCGATTCGCATGGAGGTGCGGGCGAGATGCATCCCGAGGCAGCGGTGCGGGCCGAGGGCGAACGTCGCGTGCTGGTTCTTCTTCCGGTCGACGACGAACTCGTTCGCGCGCTCGTAGACGTTCGGGTCCCGGTTGGCCGCACTGGTCACGGCCCACACCATGTCGCCCTCCTTGAGCTCCACGCCGTGGAACTCGGTGTCCTGGGTGACCTTGCGACCGTCACCCATCAGGATCGGGAAGAAGCGCAGCCCCTCCTCGATCGCCAGCGGGACGACCTCGGGATCGTCGAGGAGCCGACGCCGGTCACCGGCGTTCCCGGCGAGATGACGGAACAGGTAGCTCAACTGGCTGCTGGTGGTGTCGAGCCCGCCGATGATGGCGAGCAGCAGCAGGTCGACGAGCTCCTGGTCGCTGAAGGGGCGATCCGTCTCCTGCGAGTCGTACATCAGCCGCGAGGCGAAGTCGCCCTCACGCGCCCCGCCCCAGGTCCGTCGTTCCGCGACGGCGATCTGCAGGTACTCGGTCAGGCCCGCGACGGCGTTGCCCATCGCCTCCTGGGCGTTCGGGTCGCCGCCGTAGCCGGAGAAGAAGTCGTCCACCCAGGCGCGCAGCTTGGGGGTGTCCTCGGTGGGCATGCCGGTGAACTGCAGGTAGAGCTCGGTCGTGTACTCGAGGGCGAAGTCGACCGGGAAGTTGCAGCGCTTGCGTGGCTCGATCTCGGCGACCCGTCGCCTGGCGATCGCGCGGATGGCGTCCTCGTGGCGGCGCACGTTCTCGGCGGTGAACCACGGGTTCAGCAGCCGCCGGTAGCGCAGGTGCTCCTGGCCGTCGATCATCGTCGGCACGGTGACGTAGGCCGGGTCCGGGTCCCACGGGGTGATCGACCGGCTGGAGAAGAGCTGCGGGTAGCGGAAGATGTCCCGCACGGCCGCGTTGCTGGTGAACATCCACCAGCCCTGAGCCTGGTCGTTCCAGTGCACCCCGCCCTGCTCGCGCAGCCGGTCCGCCAGGGCCCAGTGGGCACCCTGCGTGCGGGGCGCGGAGAACTCCTCGTGGATGACGGGGCAGCCGCGCGTGGCGGCCGCCGGGGCCGATCCGGTCGAGTCGTCCAGCACTCCGGTCATGGCGTCTCTCCTCTACTAACCGTGCGTACGGTCAAAACGGTAGGTGACGCAGGACACGGAGGTCAACCGCCAGTTTCGATCGATCTCCGCGACGGCGGGACGCGGGCGTCGCCGAACGCCCGGACCGCCTGCGCGCGGCGCGGGAACGGCCCGGAGGGTGCCGGAACTCAGCTGTCGAGCTGCTCGACGACGGCCTCGACCGACGCCACGATGCTCGCGACGTCGACCTTCTTGGGGCCCCGCGACGTCCGCAGACCCGACAGCAGGCTGGTGGTCCACGCCTCGACGACGTCGACGACCGAGTACTGCGGCCGAGAGCCCCACCACGTCCACGACCAGTTGCACATTCCGAATATCTGCAGCGTCACCAGGTCGACGTCGACGTCCTTGAACTCGCCGGACTCGACGCCGTCGCTGAGCACGCCGCGGACCAGCTTGGTGTAGGCCGACCGCATGTGACGGACGTCGGCCATGAGGTCCATGGTGGCGAAGCGGGCGATCTCGCGGGCGAAGGTGACCGTCGCGTCCCGATCGTCGCGCTGCGCGACCAGCAACTGTGCGATCAACGCGGTCAGCCGAGCGGCGGCGCCGGTCGTGGCGGCGAGGATCTGCTCGGCCTCGCGCAGCCGCCGGTCCATGTACTCGCGGTGGACGGCTTCGAGGAGGCGCTCCTTCGTGCCGTAGTGGTGGACGATGGTGCCCTTGCTGATGCCGAGCTCCTCGGCGATCTCGCGGAACGACGTCTCGTCGTAGCCCGAGTTGGCCACCGAGCCCGCAAAGGTGCGCAGGATGTCACTCTTGCTCGACTGAGCCGTTCTGGGCACGGCCGGCTCCTTCCGGCTCGCCCACCGGTGCAGGCGATGCACGGTCCGTCGTCTCGCAGCCGGCGGCGGATTCGCCGGGCTGATTGCACCGGAGCATGCCACAGCTCGGCGACGAGGTGATCATCCGTAGCCGAGCAGTGCGCATCGCGGCGGGGTGGCCGCCGGTGCCCACCGCGACGGGCACCGGCGGACGGTCAGCCGCGCGTGACGTCGCGCGCGTCGAGCCGGACCAGGTTCGGCACGCCGTCGTAGTACTTCTGGAACGCCTCCACGTCGCCCTGCTCGGCCCGCCACGCGCCGTAGGCCTGGAAGCGCTCCAGCGACGTCCAGCCCTCGATGCAGACGACGCGGGCCTCGTTGTCGTCGGCGGTGTACACATCGACGTATTCGCACCCCTCGAACGCCCGCGAGTCGGGCAGGTTCTCGTCGAAGCGCTGCAGGAACTCGTCCAGAAGCTCGGGCTTGATCGTCATGTCGAGGATGACGGTGATGGACATGGTGTCTCCCTGTGGGTGGATCCGTGATCGTTGGTCGATGTCAGGCGCGCGTCACCGCAGGTCGACGAGCACCTTGCCGACGGTGCGGCCGGCGAGTGCGTCGATGAGCGCCTGCGGAGCGTTCTCGAGACCGGTGGTGACCGTCTCGCGGTAGTCGAGCCTCCCCTCGGCCAGCCAGCCGCGGACGAGGTCGCGGTACTCCGCCATGTGCTGCGCGTACTGCACGGCGAGGAACCCGGTCATCGTGATGCCCTTGGAGACCATGGCGAACAGGTTCGTGGGCCCGGGCGGCGGCTCGGCCGCGTTGTAGGACGAGACCAGCCCGCAGAGGGCGATGCGGCCGCCGGGACGCAGCGCGTCGAGGGCCGCCGTCAGGTGCTCGCCGCCGACGTTCTCGAAGTACACGTCGATGCCGTCGGGCGCGGCCTTGCCGAGCAGCTCGCCGACCGGCCCGTCGTGGTAGTCGAACGCCTCGTCGGCGCCCAGGACGTCGCGCAGGTAGGCGACCTTGTCCGCGGAGCCGGCACTCGCCACGACCCGGCTGCCGTTGAGCTTCGCGATCTGCACGGCGAGACTGCCGACGGCACCACCCGCGGCCGACACCCACACCGTCTCGTCCCGCTCCAGGCCGCCGACGAGGTAGAGCCCGACGTAGGCGGTGAACCCGACCAGGCTGAGCAGGCCGAGGTAGCTCTGCGGCGGCAGCGGCTCGTCGGCGGGGATCTTCGCGACGCGGTGCCCCGGCGTGTCCGGGCGGGGGCGGGCGTAGTCGCGCCATCCCTGCGAGTGCACGACGAGATCGCCGGGCTCGTACCCCGCGACGGTCGAGGCGAGGACCTCGCCGACGGCCATGCCGTCCAGGGCCTGGCCGATCTCGTAGTTGGGCACCGCGCCGATGGACCCGCCGCTGCCCCCCATCCGCACGCGCATCGCGGGGTCGAGCGACATCCACTGGTTGCGGACCAGCAGCTCGCCCTCCACCGGCTCGCCGACCTCGACGTCGGCGATCAGGAAGGAGTCGGGGCCCGGCACCCCCCGTGGCACCTTGTGCAGCCGCACCTCGCGTCCGCGGTGTGTCATCTGTCTTCCTCTCCTCGTGGGGTCGTCAGCCCGCGAATGCGGCGTTGACCTTGGCGGCGACGTCGGCGGGCAGGCACACCGGCTTCACGCCACCGGGGGTCGTCCACTTGCCGTTCTCGACGCTCTCGTTGAAGTAGCAGTTGGTGACCGTCGGCTTGCCGGCCACGTAGTTCAGCGGCGGCGTGAGCCCGCCCAGGGTCTCGTTCTTCAGCGTGTACAGCCCCTTCTTCACGTCGGCCCCGGTCGAGGTCGGCGCGATCTTGCCGGCCTTCGCCGCCGCGGCGAACAGCTGCAGACCGATCCACGTGCTCAGCGTGTCCTCGGAGTAGTTGGACGACGTGGGCACGCCCGGTGCGTACTTGCGCAGCGCGTCGTGGAAGGCCTTGCCGCCCTGCGTCGTCTCGTCGTGCAGCGGCAGGTGGAACTGGGCGATCGGTACCCCGTCGAGGTTGCGATCCTTCTCCCAGCTGCCGACCACGTCACCGCCGACCTGGAACTGCGTCGGCTGGTAACCCTGCTGCACGCACTGGTCGACGACCCGGGTGACGACGGTGCCACCGTGACCGACGTACATCGAGTCCGCGCCGGCCGACTTGGCCGCGAGGCACTGCGCCGTATAGCTGGCCTGGGTGGCCGAGATCTTCGACTGGTAGGCGACGGTGACGCTGGACCCGGTGGCCTTGGCGATGCGACTGATCTGACCGGTGTACCCGGCGCACAGCGGCGCCTCGGCGCAGGCGAGCACGGCGAGTTTCGTCTTGCCCGACTTCTGCACGTTCTGCACGAGGCCGTAGGTGATCGCGGCGAGGGTGCCGCCGGTCGGGAAGAAGTTGGGGTTCGTCGACATCGGCTGGGTGAAGCTGACGCCGGCCAGGACGGGCACGCCCTTGCCCGACACGTAGGAGGCCCAGGACGCGTCGTAGGACGCGACCTCGTCCACCACCGCCATCACCTTGTCCTGCTCGACCAGTTTGCGGATCATCTGCTGCGACTTCGTCGCGTCGCCGCCGTCGTCGGCCACGACCACCTTCACGGGGTGGCCGTTGATGCCGCCGGAGTTGTTGACGGTCTTGGTCCACGCGGTGGCCACGTCGGGGGTGCCGCCGAGGTTGGCGGCGAACGGTCCCGAACAGCTGCACATCATGCCGATGGTGATCGGTGTGCCCTTGAGGCCGCCGTCCTCGGCCGCGCCGCCGCCGGCGCTGTCCGACCCGCAGGCCGTCAGCGTCAGGGCGGCGGCCAGGAGAGCCGCGGCCGAGACCTTCATCGTGGTGCGCCGGTGCATCGATGTTCTCCCCGATTCGGAGGGTGACGGGGCGCCGGACGGCGCACCCGTGGTGCGTATGGGCGTCAGACCTCGACGCCGAGGTAGTCGGCGAGCAGGGCCTCGCGGCTGAGATCCCGCGCGGCCCCGGCGAAGGCGATCTCGCCGCGGTTGAGGACGTACGCGTGATCGGCGAGGTCGAGGGCGCGGTCGACGTACTGCTCCACGAGCAGCAACGAGATGCCCTGCGCGGCGAGCCGGCCGATCGAGTCGAAGATCTGGTCGACGACGAGGGGCGCCAGCCCCATGGACACCTCGTCGAGCAGGATCACCGACGGGTTGCTCAGGTAGCAGCGGGCGAGCGCGAGCATCTGCTGCTGGCCACCGGACATCGTGCCGGCGGCCTGCGAGAGCCGGCCGGCGAGATCCGGGAAGGCCTCGAGCGCCGGGCCGATGTCGCGCGAGCGGGGCGATCGTGGGAGCTGCGCGAGCAGGTTCTCGCGCACCGTCAGGTTGCGGAACACGCCGCGCCCCTCGGGCACCAGGCACACCCCGGCGCGCACCCGGGCGTGCACCGGCCGGGTGGTGATCGTCGCGCCGTCGAACGTGATGCGTCCGGAGCGTGGGCGCTGCAACCCGGCGACGGCACGCAGCAGCGTCGTCTTGCCTGCCCCGTTCGGCCCGAGCAGCGCGGTCACCGAACCGCGCCGCACGGTCAGCGACACGTCGCGCAGCGCCACCTGCTGGCCGTAGGCGACGGTGACGCCGTCGACGGTCAGCAGCGCGTCGGTGTCGGGGGCGGTCGGGACGGCCGCGGACGAGGTGGTCACTGCGCGGCCTCCATCGCCTCGTCGGTGAGCAGGTCGTCGTCGACGCCGAGGTAGGCGGCCTGCACGACCGGCGAGTTGCGGACCTGCTCGGGCGTGCCGTCGAAGATCGGCTTGCCGAAGTCGAGGACGTAGATGTGCGAGGACACCCGCATGACGAGGCCCATGTCGTGCTCGACGAGCAGGATGCCGATGCCCCGCTCGCGCACCACCGTCTCGAGGACGTCGCCGAAGCGTGCGGTCTCCCCCGGGTCCAGCCCGGAGGACGGCTCGTCGAGCAGCAGGATCCGGAACGGGCCGGCGAGGCAGCGGGCGAGCTCGACCAGCCGGCGCTGACCGGTCGACAGCGACGCGACGGGCTCGTCGGCGAGGGCGGTGATGCCGCAGGTGCGCAGTGCGTCGGCGACCGCGGCCGCCACGACGGGACGGTTGCCCCGACCGGCGACCAGATGGCGGATCGGGTTGCGCCCCGCCTGCACCCCCTCGACCCCCATCGCCACGTTCTCGGCGACGGTCAGCGAGTCGAACAGCTCCATCTTCTGGAAGGTGCGCCCGATGCCCTTCCTGGCGCGCGTGTCGACCTGCACCCTCGTGACCGACCGGCCGTCGAGCAGGACGTCACCGCGCCCCGCGCGCTGCAGGCCGGACGCGACGTTGAACGTCGTGGTCTTGCCCGCGCCGTTCGGGCCGATGAGGCCGGTGACGCGTCCGGTCGGCGCGACGAGGCTGAAGCCGTCGACCGCGACCGTGCCGCCGAAACGGACGATCACGTCGCGCAGTTCGAGCTCACCGGGTTCGACGCTCGCCGCCACCGTGTCGGACGCGGCGTGCGTGGGCACCGTCGGTGTCGCATGGTGTCCTTCCCGGCGGCCACCGAGCCGGTCCAGCAGCTGCTTGAGACGTGGCGGCGTGCCCTGCGCCGACGGTGGCGTGAGCGCGAGCAGCACGGCGAAGACGCCGAACACCAGCTGCAGCCAGTAGGTGGTCTCCGTCCCCGAGACGTAGGACGGGATGACCGTCGTCCCGACCGCCGCCAGCACCGCGTACCACGGCGAGGAACCGACGACGATCATGATGAGCGCCAGGTAGCTCAACGACTGCAGCGGCGGGTACGACAGGAGCGTCACGCTTCCCTGTGCCATGCCCCCGAGCGCCCCGCCGACCGCGGCCAGTGCCGCGGACACGCAGAACACCAGCACGCGCGTGACGTTGACCGAGGTGCCCGACGTCGACAGCGCGGTCGGCGAGTCCGCGACGCCGCGCAGCAGCCGGCCGAGCCGCCCGCGCACCAGCGCCATGACGAGCAGCGAGAAGGCCACCGCCAGCACGAGCACCAGGTAGTAGAAGCCGGTGTCGCCGCCGAGCCCGAGCCCACTCGGCCGCGGCGCCTCGAGACCGGCGCCGCTGAAGCCGAACATGAAGTCCTGCGTGTAGAACATGTACTGCAGCAGGATCCCGAAACCCAGCGTGGCCAGCGCGAGGTACAGGCCGGTCAACCGGAT